>DATKPZ010000051.1:0-17177 GCA_035523815.1 Alphaproteobacteria bacterium | reverse complement strand
TATCAAGCCGGCAGACACATCGAAGCGCGAGGCGTCGCAGTAATGCGGCGCTTCATTATTTTGAACCACTCCTGTGTTTGTGAGGTACTTGCTATAACCGCCTAAACGAGGGATTGAAATGGGCTGGGGCGCTTCGATGGCGTCGACCGACGGTCTGACACTCCGCTCGGCTCCGGGTTCGATTCCCGGGCGCTCCAGCCGCGCCGCGACCACCCTGCGGTTGCGAAGGCGGGATAGATGTGTTAGCCTCGGCAATGTGTCAGGCCGTCGGCTTCACATCGAAGCGCGCGAGGCGCCGCAGCAATGCGGCGCTTCGTTATTTTGCAGCCGCGTGCGCCTTCGGCTGGGTGTCTGCCCGAAGCTGTCCGCAGGCGGCGGCGATGTCGCGTCCCATATTCTTGCGCACCGTTGTCGGGACGCCCGCCTTGTCCAGTACGGCGGCAAACTCCCAAATCCGTGCGTCGGTGGTGCCGGCGAACGGCCCGTCCGGCGTCGTGTTGTACGGAATCAGGTTAACGTGATAGAGCTTACCGCGCATCAGCGCGGCCAGCTCGCGCGCGCACTCGGCTGAATCGTTGACCCCTTCGAGCATCACGTATTCGAAGAACACCTTGCGGTTGGTCTTCGCAACGTAGCGTTCGCAGGCGGCCATCAATTGCTCGAGTGAGAACTTCCGATTGACCGGCATGAAACCGCTGCGGACGCGATCATTCGGCGCGTGCAGCGAGATCGCAAGATTGACTTGCAGGCCTTCATCGGCAAAGCGATCGATTTTATCGACCAAGCCGACGGTCGAAATCGTGATGTGCCGATGCCCGAGGCCGAGGCCCTGCGGGTCGTGGAGCAGCGCGACCGCACCCATCACCGCATCGTAGTTGTGAAAGGGCTCACCCATGCCCATGAACACAACGTTGGTAATGCGCTTGTCGCGCGCGGCGAGCTCGCGGGCGAAGTAGCGGGCCTGATCGAAGATCTCGCGCGAGGTGAGGTTGCGCGTGAATCCCGCCTGCCCGGTGGAACAGAAGGCGCACGCAAAGGCGCAGCCGGCTTGCGAAGAGATGCACACGGTCGTGCGTTCGCCGCGATGCTCCATCAGCACGGCTTCGACCTCGTTGCCGTCGTGCAGACGAAAGAGCCCTTTGGTCGTCTGCGCGTCGTTGGAGCGCTGCACCACCACCGGCTCGACCGAACTAAAGGAAAAGCCGCGCTGTTCGAGCGTCTCGCGCAGTTCCTTCGGCAGGGTGCTCACCTCACCGATCGCGCCGAGCAGCTCCTTATTGGCCGCGCGATAGATCTGTTTGAGACGATAGCTCTTTAGATCGAGCGCGCGCGTGAAGTCGCTCGCATCGGCAAAGCCGATGCGACGCGCAACATCGTCGAACCAAATGGTCTGGGCGTCCATAGCGACCCATTATATCAGAAGAGGCTCGCTTGCTCAGGCGCCTGTTCCGGCACCACCGGCACCTCGTCGATCTTGGCGCGAACGGCCTGCAAATCGGCCCAGACCATCCGCTTGACCGCCGTCAGCTCGCCACCCGTCTGGCGCAGCACGTAGGCGGGATGGAAGGTGACCATCAGCGGGATGCCGGCCGGCCCCTCGTACCAGCGCCCGCGCATCTTGGTGATCTGAAAGTCACGCCCGAGGAACGACTTTGCGGCGGGCGCGCCAAGTGCCATGATGACACGCGGCGCAATGATGTCGATTTGCTCGTCGAGGAACGGGCGGCAGTTCGCCATCTCGGTCAAATCCGGCGCACGGTTCTTGGGCCCGCGCGGCCCCGGCATCGTCGGCCGGCATTTCACGGTGTTGCAAATATAGACGTCCTCGCGCGCAAAACCGATCGCCGCGAGCATCTTGTCCAGCAGTTGTCCCGCGCGACCCACAAAGGGGCGTCCGAGCAGGTCTTCGGTTTCACCCGGCCCCTCGCCGATCACCATCAGACGCGCGCACGGATCGCCTTCTCCGTACACGTTGTTCCGCCGTTGCGAGCCGATCTCGCACTTGCGGCACGCCGCTGCCGTACCGGCCGCGTGCGCAAGCAATCGCTCGCGACGCGCGCGCTCTTCAAGCATCCGCCGTTCCCTGCGGAACCGCCAGCACAGCCTCGCCGAAGGCGACGATCTTACACGATCCGTCCGGACTCTCGCTGACGTGAAAACTCAAACCGATGACCGCATTCGCGCCGACCTGATTTGCGCGCCGGTACACGCCTTCGAGCGCCTCACCGCGCAGCTGCTCGGCATCGCTGATAAACTCGCCCGGCGCCACGCCGATCAGCATGCCCAGACTGCGAAAGGTCGCACGAAGACGGTTTCGCGGCCGTGACGCGACGCCGGAGACGTACCCGTAGCGCTTCACGATTCGATAGCCTTCGAGTTCATCGAAGGTCACAACCGCCTCGGGCGCAATCATTCCGGTCATGCCGCAGACTTCACCGTCGGTCCTCGTGATCCGCCTCGATGCGATCGGCGACGCGCTCGCGCTTACGCCGTTGCTCGCCGCCCTGCGCCAAGCGGCGATTCCCGTCGATCTGGTGTTGCGGGCCGTCAATGCGGAGATCTTCTCGCCCGCGGCGGCACGGACAATCGACGTCGCGCCGTTTGCGTTACGCTCATCGACGCAGGAAAACCGCCGGTCGATTGCTGCGTTCGGCGCCCGCCTGCGCCCAAACGCTTACACCGATGTGCTGGTTGCGACCGAAGATCCCGGCGGATACCGCTTGGCCCGCGCGATCGCCGCTCCGCGGCGGGTTGGCTTTGTCAACGGGTGGGGCAAACCGTTCAAGACACTTTGGGCGCGTTCGATGCTCACGCGCGCCGTGGTCCGCACGGCCGGCCTCGATCGGACGGCGCCGCACGAGTGCACCGTGCTCTGGAAACTGGGTGCGGGGCTCGTCGGTGACGGCCCGATCCCGCGCGACCCTGCGATGCTGCGACCGCTCGTCCTCGACCGCGAGGTTGTGCGAAGCGGCAACATTGCGTTTCAAGTCAGCGACAAATGGGAGCGCCTCGGCATCGATTTCGCCGAGGTCGTGCGTGCGCTGCAAGCGTCCGCGCGCGTCGGCCCCGTTCGCGCGATTGCCGCCGCGCGCGAAGAAGACTACGCGCGACGTGTCGCGACCGCGAGCGGCATCGCAGTCGAATGCTTCCCGACGCTCGAGCCATGGAAAGAAGCGATCGCCGGCGCGGCGGCGTTGGTCGCGCCCGACAGCGGTGCCATTCACGTCGCGGGGATGGTTGGAACGCCGACCGTGGCGGTCTATCCGCCGATTCGCGATCTCGCGCTGCAGATAGCGCGGTGGGCTCCGTGGGCCGCGCCCTATCGCACGGTCGTCGCCGAACAGGGCTGGCCCGAGCGCGCTGCGTCCGAGCTGGCGGAGCTCTTGCGCCGATAGATCTCGATTCCGCCGTCCGTGCGAACGGGTACGTAGACGTGCGCGGCGACGAGCGCCTGGAGTCGAGCGCCGTACTCTTGCAAACGCGGCGAGTCGGGGAAGTCGGTATCGATCAGCACGTAACACGACTCGAGCGGCTCGCGTGCATTCTCGGGCAGCAGCGTGACGTTTGGATCGTCGAGCGCAAGATGGGTGTACGCTTCCTCTTGCGTCGCGATGGAGACGTCGCGCGGCAACGATGCGAGCACCGCGTCGAGCGCCGCGTCGCGGGGCTGTTGCGGGCGCAGATTGAGCCCCGGGTGGAGCGGATCGGCCACCGCAAGCTCGAGCACGCAGAGCGCGCAGCACGCCCAGAGCCAGCGCAGCGCGCGTTCTTGCGGAAGCTTGCGAACCGCGAACGCGAATGCGACGAGCACGTAGCCGAGCCATGCGCCCGCATAGTGGGTCCCGAGGGTGAACGTCGTCGACATGCGCGAGAGCAGAACTTCGGCGAGCGGTGCCAACGCGAGCCACATGACGCGCGAGCGCAACGGCAAGAACCCCAGCGGCGCAAAGGCGAGCACGAAAAACCCGAGCCGCTCGAGCAGGCCCTGTGGAAAGAGCGCGCGCAGATCGGCCGCGGTCCAATCATAGAAGCGCGTCGGCGCCCACTGCGCGTGTGCGACGCTGTGCGGCTGAATGAAGATGAAGAAACTGGCCGCCAAGGCGAGGCCGGTCATCCCGACGCCGAGCGCGATGCGCCCCGGCTGGGTACCACGAAAGCGCCACGCTCCGGCCATGCCGGTCACGCCGACGAAAAGTGCCTGATCCTCTTTGACGGCGATCGCGAGCAGCGCAAAAGCCGCCGCCGCGATCATCTTGCCCGAGTCGAACGCCCAAATCATCCATGCGACCGCAGCCGGCGCGAACGCGTTCTCGTGAAAGTCCACGAAGGCCAGGCCCGCGAGCGCGGGATAGAGCGCGACGACCAGTGCGCTCCAGCAGGCCGTCGCATGGCCCGCGCGGCCGGCGACGAGCGCGTAGACCGGCGGGATGACGAGCGCGCATGCCGCGGATTGCAGAGCAATGAGCGCAATCGGCGCGTGCCATACGAGAAGCACCACCCCTGCGAGATACAGAATCGGCGAAAAATGGAAGGCCCAGTGACTGCCTTCGATCGCGTTGCAAAAGCAGCCGAACGCGCTCGCGGCTGTCTGCGCGAAGATCCCGAAATCGACCAGACTGTGGTGGGTGTCGTAGCGAATCGTACCGAGGAACGTGAAGAGCGCGGCGTAGCACAGCGCGAGAATCCACGGAAAGCGATTACGCACGACGCGATTGTAAGTACGGCCAGATAAAGGTGTCGATATCGCCGTCGAGCACGCCTTGCGCATTACCGGTCTCGACGTTCGTGCGATGGTCCTTCACGAGTTGGTACGGCTGCAGGACGTAGGAGCGAATCTGCGAGCCCCATTCGTTGGCAGCGCGCTCGCCGCGTAACGCCGAGAGCTTTGCGTCGCGCTCTTCGATCGTCCGCTGCACGAGCTTGGCGCGCAGAATGTTCATGGCAACGTCGCGGTTCTGTGCCTGCGAGCGCTCCTGTTGCGAAGCGACGATGATGCCGGAGGGTTCGTGGATGATGCGCACCGCCGATTCCGTTTTGTTCACGTATTGGCCACCCGCACCGCCCGATTTGAAGGTCTCGAAGCGCAGATCTTCCGGCTTGATCTCAACCCCCTTGGCCTCGTCGGCTTCGATCTCCGGAATCACATCGACCGCCGTGAACGAGGTATGCCGCCGGTGTGCCGCATCGAACGGAGAGAGGCGCACCAGGCGATGCACCCCGCGCTCACCCTGAAGCATGCCGTAGGCGTTGCGGCCCCGCACGAAAAACGTCACCGACTTCAGGCCCGCTTCTTCAGCTTCGGATTCATCCACGATCTGCGTCGAGAACCCGCTGCGATCCGCCCAGCGCAGATACATGCGCAAGAGCATCGCGGTCCAATCCGCGGCATCGACCCCGCCTGCCCCCGCGTTGATGCTCACGATGGCGCCGTGCGAATCGTACTCGCCATCGAAATTGGCGGCCATCTCGAGCTCTTCGAGCGCCTGCGCAGCCCGCTCGAGACTCGCATCGACCTCGCCGTCGACGCTTGGATCGCCGGCAAAAAGTTCGAGCAGCTCGCCGGAATCCGCGAGGGCGCGCTGGATGCCGTCCATCCGTCCAACCTCATCGCGAAGGTCGGCGAGCTCTTTCATCGCGCGTTGCGCGCGCTCGGAATCATTCCAGAAGCCTTCGTCGCGCGAGCGCAGGTCGAGCTCGCTGATCTTGCGAGCCTTGCTTACGTAGTCAAAGACGCTCCTTGAGGGCGTTCAGCCGGTCGCTCAGACGGGTGATGATGGTTTGGTGCGAGTCGCTCATTGCGCAGCGGGCATTCTCGCAGGAGGGCCTCCACCCTTGCTATTCGCCCCCGAGTGCGTGATGGAGAGGCGAGCAACACGACGGAGGTTCACACATGAACGTGCAGGTGCAGGATCGCCTCATGGACCCGATCTCACCGTTCCCAAACCCCTTTGGGATCGACATAGCCCCGGAGAACGAGGCCGGCACTTTCAGTGACGGCGGCTACTCGTCGATGGGATCGAACGGGCTCGACACCATCTCCCGAATGCTCCAGCAGTTCCAGCAAAATACGCAAAACATGCCGCCGATCGGCCCGATGGGGTTCTTCGATATGCTCTCATCGATGTTCAGCCAGGCGGGCTCGGCGTTCCAGCAGCTCTTCGGGGGCGGGAACCCGGCCTACGGCAACGAGCAGTACTATTCGACCGCGTCGGGCGGCTCAAACGGCGACCCGCACATCTCGTTCAACGGCAACACCTGGGACGACATGCAAAGCGAGCCCGACCTGCTCAACTCCGATTCGATCCACGGCGGCTACCAGCTTTCGACGCAGACCACGACGCCCAACGCGAGCGGCGTGACCTACAATCAATCGGCGACCGTCACGACGCACGATGGCGCCACGGCCGTGACGCTCGACAACAACGGCGACGCGACGATCACGCGAAACGGCATCGCTACAAATCTCTCGCCCGGGCAAACGGTGCAAATGGGCAACGAAACGGTGACTCGCAATCAGGACGGGTCGCTGCAAGTGACGTGCAGCAACGAAAACGGCGGTTCGATCACGACCACGATGCGCCAAAACGGCAAAGGCGTCGACGTGAACGTCTCGGCCGGCAACGTTGACCTCGGCGGCGTGATGGCGCGCGGTTCCGTCGGAAGCGTGCGGCCCGTCATGCGCCGCCTAGACGAAAACCCGATCGACTTCGTCTAAGCCGCGCCGGCGCCGTGACACTTCTTGTACTTTTTCCCGCTCCCGCACGGACACAGCTCGTTGCGCCCGACTTTTGCTTCGCTGCGCGCGGGCTTGGCCTGTTCCCCGTCACCCAGATTGGTGTGCAGCTGTTGCGGACGGCGCGGTGCACCGGGAGCCGGACCGAGCAACTGCTCGGCCTCGTGCGCTGAAAGGCGCCCCTCGGCGGCAGCCTGCGGCACCATCGCACCGGCCGGAATCTGCTCGAACTGCTGCGGCGCGGGCCGTTGGTCCGGCGGCGGACCGTGCTCGATCACCACGCGGAAGATGCCGTTGATCGCTTCGTCCGCAATGTTGTTCTTGAGCGACTCGAAGATCTCGTAGGCTTCCTTTTCGTACTCGACACGCGGGTCTTTTTGCCCGTATCCGCGCAGTCCGATGCCGGTTTTGAGATGATCCATCACGTAGAGATGATCGACCCACTGCCGGTCGATGATCGGCAGCAGCAAATAGCGCTGCTCGACCACGCGCATGATCTGCGGCGTGATCTCGTTCTCTTTGGCTTCGAACGCCGCCGTCGCGCGGTCGCGCAGCAAGCGCCGGATCTCTTCACGATCCTTGCCGGCCAAGTCGTCGACGCTTAGATCGCGCTTGATCGGGAAGACCCCGTCGAGCGAATCGAGCATCTCTTGAAAATCCCACTCGCTCGGATGCGCGTTTTCCGGCGCATTGTGGTCAACCGCTTCGTCGATCTTGGCTTCGAGCGACTGCAGCATGAACGTGCGCGAATCGAATTTTCCCTCGAGGATCGCCCGACGATCCGAATAGATGATCTCGCGCTGCTTGTTCATCACGTCGTCGTATTCGAGAACGTGCTTACGAATCTCGTAGTTGTGATTCTCGACCTTGCTTTGCGCCCGCTCGATCGACTTGGAGACCATGCCCGACTCGATCGGCTGCTCGTCGGTGAACCCGAAGCGTTCCATGATATTGGTCAAGCGATCGCCACCGAACAGCCGCATCACTTCGTCTTCGAGCGAGATGTAGAAGCGCGATGAACCCGGGTCGCCTTGCCGTCCCGAACGGCCGCGAAGCTGGTTGTCGATGCGGCGCGACTCATGGCGCTCGGTGCCGATGATGTGCAGGCCGCCTTTGCCCGCGACGCCGTCGCCCAACTTGATGTCGGTGCCGCGGCCCGCCATGTTGGTGGCGATGGTCACCTGGCTGTCTTGACCGGCGTCCTTGATGATCTCGGCTTCTTTTTCGTGGTACTTCGCGTTGAGCACGTTGCACTCGACGCCCTTGCGACGCAGCATCGCCGCGAGCAATTCACTCTTCTCGATCGAACGCGTGCCCACGAGCACGGGCCGGCCCTTGTGATGCTCCTCGATGATCTCGTTGACGACGGCGTCGAACTTCGCCTTTTCCGACTTGTAGACGATGTCCGGACTATCTTTGCGCGCCATCGGACGGTTGGTCGGGACGACCACCACATCCAAACCGTAGATATCGCGGAATTCGCGCTCTTCCGTTTTTGCGGTTCCGGTCATACCCGCCAAATGGTCGTACAGGCGGAAAAGATTTTGAAACGTGATCGTGGCGAGCGTTTGATCCTCACCGCGCACATTGATGCCTTCTTTGGCTTCGATCGCCTGATGGATGCCGTCCGAGTAGCGGCGTCCGTGCATCAACCGTCCGGTGAACTCGTCGACGATGATGACTTCGCCGTCTTTGACGATGTACTGCTGGTCGCGGTGGAAAAGGTTCCAGGCCTTGAGCGCAGCGTTGAGCTGATGCGCGAGCTCGATGTTGCGCTGGTCGTAGAGATTGCCGATGCCGAGCATCTTCTCGACTTTGGCGACGCCGGCTTCGGTGATCGGAACCGCATGCCCCTTCTCGTCGACGGTGTAATCTTCGTCCTTTTTCAGGCGTGGGATGATCTGCGCGAATTTGTCGTACAGCTCGGTCGACTCTTGTGAGGGGCCGCTGATGATCAGCGGCGTACGCGCTTCGTCGACCAGGATTGAGTCGACTTCGTCGACGAGCGCAAAGTAGAGCTCTCGCTGCACGAGATCTTCCACTTGCCACGCCATGTTGTCGCGCAGATAGTCGAAACCGACTTCGTTATTGGTGACGTAGGTGACGTCGCAGGCGTATTGCTCGCGACGCTGCGCCGGCTCGAGGCCATGCTGGATCACCCCGACGCGCAGGCCGAGGAACTCGTACAGCGGCGCCATCCACTCGGCGTCACGCCGCGCGAGGTAGTCATTGACGGTTACCACGTGGACGCCGCGGCCCTCGAGCGCGCGCGCATACACGGGGAGCGTAGCGACCAGTGTCTTGCCCTCGCCGGTCTTCATCTCTGCGATCCGGCCTTCGTAAAGCACCTGGCCGCCCATGATCTGCACGTCGAAGTGGCGCATGCCAAGCGTGCGCTTGCCGGCTTCGCGCACGACGGCGAAGACCTCGGGAAGCATCGTGTCCAGCGACTCGTCCTCGGCCAGCCGGGCGCGGAACTCATCGGTCTTGGCGCGCAGCGCCTCGTCCGAAAGCGCCGCCGTCTCGCTCTCGAGGGCATTCACGCGCTCGGCCGTTCGGCGGAGCCGCGCGATGTCGCGTTCGTTGCCGTCAAAGAGGGTCTTTAGGAAAGCCATACCGGTGTACTAACGTTCTCCACGAGAAAAAGTTTGCTTGCGAGTCGCCCTTCAGGGCTGGGCGGGGAGCGTGACGCGGAAGGTCGACCCTTCGTTCTCACGCGATTCGACCGCGATCGTGCCCTGGTGCACCTCGACGATCTTCCGGGCGACGTAGAGCCCGATCCCCGAACCCGAGATTCCCTTACTGCGCGCGTTGCTGGCTCGGCCGAAGCGCGTAAAGAGACTGGTCAACTCCTCGTTCGGGATCCCGATTCCCTGATCGCGAACGCTGATCTCCACGTTCCCGTTTCTCGCCGAGACCGACACCTTGACGTCATCGGTCGAATATTTCAGCGCGTTCGAGACCAAATTATCGATCACGTGGCGGAAACGCTGCGGGTCGAGCTCGACGACGACCGGTGTTTCGGGAATCTCCACGTGGAGACGCGGATTGTTCGGCGCCGTCGCCTCGACGCATTCGGCCACGAAGGACCCGGCGTCGACGGTGGTTCGCGCCAGCGAAAAGCCCTCGGCTTGCGTCTGTGCCAGTACCAGAGCGTCTTCCGAGAGGCGAACCAGACGTTTGGTCTGAGAGTATACGGTCTCGATCTCGTCACGCGACTGGCTGGCCGTTTCCAGCAGCAGTTCGCAATAGCCCAGGATGACGGTAAGCGGCCCCTTGAAGTCGTGCGCCAACATCGCGAGCAAGTCGTCTTTGAATTCGCTCGACTCTTGCAGCGCTTGATTGGCGAGCCCCATGGCTTCATACAACTCCAGATTGCGCAGCGCAAGTGCGAGCAACGCGCCGAGCTCCTGCATGATGCGCAAATCATCGCGGCCAAAGCGTTCGTTGTTCGCACGGCCGACGAGCAAGAACGCGTCGATCGAGTCCCCTCCGCCGGCCACGGTGGGCGACAGCGGCGTCACCAGATATCCGGGCCCGTCAATCAGACGTTGCACGCGACGTTCGTCGCCAACCAGGGCGCTCAGTCGCTCGGCGCGATGAACGAGGTCGAATCCGCTCTGAGCGATTGTCTCCTCGATGTCTTTGCCGGAGTGACCGACGATCGTGTAGCGTTCGCCGTTCCAACGGAGCACGCAGGCGCGATCGGCGTGCACGAGCGCGATCGCGAGCCGGCACATGACGTCCGCCAGCGAGCCGATGGCCGTGTGACTGAGAATCGTGCGCGCCGCTTCGGCAAACGTTTCGCGCTCCTGCGCGCGGCGCAGCTCACGCTCGTAGGCATGCGCGTTCGCGAGCGCGATCTCGAGGTGCGAGCCCAGCGTGCGGAAGAACGTCGAGCGTTCTTCGGGCGGCCAATCCAAGCCGCCCTCGACCGCGCGCACGATAAAGCAGCCCCACAGCGTCCCTTCCAGGCGCAGCGGAATGATCACCCCCGTCCGCCCATCGAACAGCGCATCGCGCGCCACGCGCGGGAGCATCGTCACATCCGAGGGCTCGTCGACGGCAAGAAACGGCTCGAGCAAGGAACGATCGATCGACGCGACCGGTTCGAATCCGCGCGGCTCGCGTATCCGAAGCGCGCGCCGCACCATGGCATCGCCTTCGAGCGCATAGGCAGCGCAATCCAGCGGCAGTTCGTGCGAAACCGTCACGACGAAGACCAAGAGCACTTCATCGACGTACTGCGTGTCGCGCAGAATTCGCACGACGCGTTCCAGCGATTCAGCCTGTCCGCGGCGCGCGCGTTCGCGCTCGTACAAGCGGGCGTTCGAGAGGGCGAGTCCGACGTGAAACGCGAGCGAGCGGAGCGCCGCAAGGTCCGCGTCGTCGAATCCGCGTGGCTTGTCGAACGAAAGCACGAGCGCGTCCTCGACGCGTCCGTCGACGACGAACGGCAGCGCCATGGCGCTGCGCGCCCCCGCTCCGTAGATTTCGGCGCCATCGATATCGTCTCGCCGCACCGTCAGGCCGCCAAAGACTTTGCGCAGATCCGCATCGAGCGCGACCGCCGTCTTCGGGGCGCTCCCGACGGCGCCTTTGACCGCCGAAGCGACGACGGTGGCGTGGTCGCCCTCGCTCATGCGCTCGTAGACGAAACACCGATCCGCGGAGAACGCAGCGCGCACGCCTTCGACGATGCCGAAGAGCACGTCGCGACGGTCCAAAGACTTGTGCAAGCGCTCGTTGACCATCGAAAGCAGCTGGCTGTCGCGAGATTGCCGCCGCGCGGCGACCAAGGCGCGATCGGAGTCGAGCATGCGGGTTGCGACGGCACAAAAAGCAGCAAGCGCATCGCGTTCAGCCGCCGGGGGCTCGCCATCGAGCGAGATCGCGACCACGCCGAGGGTCCGACCTCCCGCGAGCAACGGCGCGAAGAGCAGATCGTGATCGCCGATCGTCGAACTCACGCCGATGAAGGCCCGCTGCGCGTCGCGTGCTACGAATGAAACGGTTCCGTCGCCGAAGCGCGCGAGCGCGTGCAAGAACAGTCGCCGCAACTCGGTCGATCCGTCGCGCAGGCCAAAGCCTGAAGCACCCGCGGGTTCGGTTGCCCCAACCACTGCCTCGTCGTCGAAAAGCAGCACGGTCGCAACGCCGCGTGTGACGCACGAAAGAGCGCCGACCGCCAGCGCCGACGCCTTTGCCTCGGGCGTGGCAGCATCGGCCAGCCGCGTCAGAGATGCAAGGCGATCGACGTAGGTGGGAACTGGGGCGCTCCTTTCGCTCCGACGGCTACGGCGTCAGAGCAAGACCGATCAGTGCACCCGTTGCATTCAAGGTCGCGGTCGGCGCCACATTGCCGGACGCATTCGACGCAAAGACGTAGACCACGCCCTGACCGGCCTTCTCATCGGCCACGTAGATGTTTCCGGCGTTATCCACTTTGATGCCGGTCGGCGCGGCCAATCCCGTGTTCGATCCGTGAATCGCCGTGGGCGTTACCGCTCCGTTAGAGCCGGGAGGGAAGATCAGGATCGCCGGACAGGCGGGCGTGCAGACGGTCGAGGCCTGATCGGCGACGTAGATCTTGCCGCTGGCATCGAGCGCGAGCCCGGTCGGCTGGCCGATGTCGCTCGCGCTGCCGGAGATCGTGGCGATGGGTGCGATGTTGAGCGGCGTCGCCGTCGGCGAGGCCGTCGGGATAGGCGACGCGGTCGCGCCGGTCGGAGTCGGCGACGGCGTCGGCGAGGGCGTCGGCGTTGCTGTAGGCGAAGGCGCCGGCGTCGCCGACGGAATCGCGAAGACCTCGACCGAGGCGCCCTGCAAATTCGAGACGTAGAGGTTGTCGTTCTTGTCGAAGGCGACGCCGCTCGGAACGTTCAAGCCCGTCGCGGGACCGGCGATCGTTTGGTATGCGCTGCCGAGCAGAGCCGCGGTGTAAAACAGAATGCCGCTCCCGAATGCCGCGGGCTGACTTGGATCGACCACCGCCACGGCCAGCACGTCGGTCGACGTCGTCGTACCGGTAAACGTGTACTTGAAATCCGCGATGCCGCGCGGGCGCGCGTTTCCAATCGACAGCGACTGATAGGGGAGAACGTTGCCCAGCGCTTGGGCCTTGAATTCCAGGATCTCGCCCGAGCTCACGCTCGAGAGCCAGTTCGTCACCCACAGATTGCTCGAACTATCGAAGGTCAGATACTGCGGGCCGGCAATCGAGGTGCTGCCGCCCCCGATTTGATACAGCGGGCCCGTCGTCGATTTCGGTCCGGGCGTGTAAATGTTGATCGCGTTCTGCGTCACGTCCGCCGCGTACAGCGTCTGAGGCGGAAGGTCGGGCCCGACCGAGATACTCTGGGTGGCATCACTGGAGCTACACGCCACAATCGCAATCGCAGCCGTGAGCACTCCCGCGAAACCGAGGGTAAGCCTACGCAGCATCTTTTCTCCTAAAGTGAGGAACCGGGCCCTGTTTTCGTGCGAGGGCTACTTTTCCTGGAACCAGCACGGCTCCGGCGGCCATCCTGGGACGAGTGGCCTGCCATACCCGCACGCCGGCCAAGACGGCGAGGATGAAAAGCAGGAGGAGGATCAGCCAGCGAACGGCGAGGCGGCGGCGGTACGCAGGCCGGCCGGATTCCGTGTCGATGATTTGCCGGGGCACTTACACTTCGACCCGCTTGGGGTGGTTGATCGCCTGCGGCGAGGTCAGGCGCAGCATCTCGCCGATCGTCACGAAGCGGTAACCGGCGCGCTTGAAGCGTTCGATGACTGCCGGCAGAGCCTCGATGGTCGCCAGTTTTCCGCTGTGAAGGAGCACGATATCCGGCGCACTCGCGTGACGGATCATATCGTTTGCGATGTGCTGCGAGGTAAGCGTCCGCCAGTCACCGGAGTCGTCGGTCCACAGCACCACATGATAGCCGATGCGTTGCAGCGTGCGCAGCGTGGTCATCGTGTATCGGCCGTGCGGCGGGCGCATGAGAAAGCGCTCGGCCGGATCGCGCGCGATCGACCAAAGCACGTCGCGGCCGTGCAGCACTTCGTATTCCACTTCAGCCGGCGTTTCTTTGTCGAGATCCGGATGCGAATACGTGTGGTCGCCGATTTCATTTCCGTCGGCGACGATACGCCGCGTGATTCCCGGCCACTGCTCAGCGTCGCGGCCGATCAAAAAGAACGTCGCCGGCACGCCTTCTCGGTGAAGCTCATCCAGAAGAAGCGGCGTGAAGATCGGGTACGGCCCGTCGTCAAAGGTCAGAGCGATGAGTTTGGGGCGCGGCGCGGTGTCGGCTGCAATCGTCCGGTGAACCACGCGGTAAAGCCGCGCGGAGAAACTCCCCGAAAATTCGTTGTAAACATTCATGTCCGGCGTAACGATCGCCGGTACCAAATTGCTCTCGTGCCGGAAGAGGCGCCACCCGCCCGTCCCAAGAGCGAGCAGCACGAGAATCGCAAGTACGCCCTTCATACTCCGGCTCACCGCGGTTCCGATGACGACGAGCTCGCCTGCGCAACGACGGCCGAGGCAAGATCCCGGCCGACGATGACCGTCACGTCGCTCGGCGGCGGCGAAGCACTCGCAAGGGCCTCCCCGACGACCGGCACGCTTCCAAACGCGGCGGGAAGCGCCGCTCGCACTTTGGCGCCGGCGAACGTCGTCGCCGAGTGTTCGTCGATCTCCGTTTTCGCACGATCCTGCGCATCCGCGTTGCCCACGCTTCCGATCGCGAATCCGGCACGCTTGAGTTGCGCCGCCACGAGCTTCGCCGCTCCGTTGACTCCGCTGGCATTCTCGACGTCTACGCGCAGCGTACTCGGCGCGATACCAGCCAGCGCCATTGCGTCCGGCGACGGCTCGGGCGTTGGCGGCGCAACGAGCATGGTCTGGACCATCTTCTCGAGCTCGGGCTTGTTCGGAATGAGGTCGTCGCCGTCGGCGAGTTCCTCGTCACCCGTGTAGGGCGTTTCGGCGAAATGAACGTTTTGCAGCGACAGGCCGGAAAAATACGAGGCCAGCGTGAGCAGTTCGGATTCGGTAAAATTCGTTTGAACGTCTCGATGGACGACCTTCATGATATCGCCAGCGTGGACCAGCGTGTTGAGTTTGTCGCCACGCAGCTTGTTGAGCGCGGCCATGATCACTTGATTCTGGCGCATGACGCGACACGGATCGCTGCACCAATCGTGGCGGAAGCGGCCGTAGCCAACCGCTTGCGCCCCATCCAAATGATGGAGGCCCTCCGTCAAGTGAACGTGGAGATGGCCCCAGGAATCATCGTAGTTGATGCTGCCGCCCGTGCATCCGGAGTGATTCATCAAACAGTCCGAGGTCTTAACGTAGACGTCCACGCCGCCGATGGCGTCGATTAAGTCTTTCGTCGCATCGACTCGCAATACGACGTAACGATCGAAGCCCGGAATCCCCAGGAATGCAGCCACGACCTTCTGTGCTTCGGCCGAGCCGCCGTCGGATTGCGCTTCATTGATCTTGTGCTGACTACCGTCGGGAAACGTGGCGAGCATATCACGCAGCACCGAGATGACGTAGGCGCTCTTCGCGTCAAAATCCAGATTGACGGCCTTGATCATGTCGCTTCGCGAATTGGTCGAAAACTCGATGTCGTTCGCGGTGTAGTCGTAATCGAGACCTTCGACTAGCACGAGGAGGTTCGGCTTGCCGAAAACGTCTTGCGGGGTCGGGACGAAGGTCTCGGCGATGACTTGGATCGGATTCCGATGCGTGAAGATTGCAAAACCCGCCAGCGCGGAACCGGCGCCGAGCAAGACGAAACCCAGAACCAATGCCGTTCGCCGCAACCAGCGCGGGATACGCGCCTGCGCCGGCTCTTCGCTCGGCATCGGTGAAGGCCCCAAGTGTTTACCCAACCTCGATTGACTCCCGCACGGCAGTACGACCGTAGAAATCGAACGGTCCGTGACCGTCCACGCTTACCAGAGCGAATTCGCCGATTCGCGCTTCGCCGTCGAAATATACCCCGCCGTCGACGCCCGGCGCTTCGCCCTGAGAACGGCCGAACCACACGTCGGCGGTCCCAAGCGCCGCGCGCAGCGCGTCGGTCTTGCGCAAGCGGCGGCGCTCTTCAACGAGTACGCGCACGCGCTCACCGACGCGCCGGCCCCGCGCGCGCTCGGAAGCGATCCGCTGGGCTTCGCGAAGGCGCACCAGGCGCTTACGCCGTTCGCGGACCGGAACTTTTCCGGGAAGCTCCGCTCCCGGCGTTCCTTCTTCCGCGCTATATTCGAAGAAACCGACCCGATCGAGCTGCGCGCGTTCGATCCACTCCTGCAGATATGACACGTGTTCCTCAGTCTCGCCTGGGAAACCGACGATGAACGTCGAGCGCATCGTGATGCCGGGGACACGCGCGCGGAAGTCCTCGATGATCTCGAGATAGCGCTCCCCGTTCGAAGGCCGGAGCATCGCGCGCAGCACGTCGGGGTGAGCATGCTGAAGCGGCATGTCCATGTACTTGCATACTTTGGGCAGAGCGGCCATCGTATCGATCAACTCGCGATCGACCGTCGCGGGATAGAGATAGAGCAGCCGAATCCACTCGATTCCGTCGATCTCGTGCAGTTGCTCGAGCAATTGCGCGAGGCCGCCGCGGCGCGCGCCCCGGTCCCGCCCGTACATCGACGTGTCTTGCGCGATCAAGATCAGTTCTTTAGTGCCGGCCTCCGCGAGCGCGCGGGCCTCTTTGAGGATCGACTCCTCGCTGCGGCTGCGAAATTTGCCGCGCAGTTTCGGAATGATGCAGAACGTGCACGGATGATCGCACCCTTCGGCAACCTTGAGGTACGCGGTCGCGCGGGGCGTGGTTATCAAGCGAGGGAGAAAATCGTGCTCGGGCTCCGCTTCGAAATCCAGCCGAATCGGCCGCTGACCGGCCTTCACGTCGTCGAGAAGCTCGACGATGCTGCCGTACGATCCGGTTCCCACGACGCCGTCGATCTCAGGGATGAGCGATTGCAGTTGCTCGCCGTAGCGCTGCGCGAGACAACCCGCGACAACGAGCTGTTGACCGCGACGCTTGCGCTGCGCGTGCTCGAGGATGACCTCGGTCGATTCCGCCTTGGCCGGGTCGATGAACGCGCAGGTGTTGATCACCACGGTATCCGCGTCGGTCGCTTCAGCGACGAGTTCATAGCCGGCGGCGCCGAGTTTGGCGATCATCACCTCGGTGTCGACCAAATTCTTAGCGCACCCAAGGCTGACGAACGATACGCGCGGCATTATCGAAAATTCACAAACTGCAGCGGCAATTCGAAGTCCATTGCTTTGAGGTCGGCGATGACCTTCTGCAAGTCGTCGCGGCTCTTCCCGGAGACGCGGATCTGCTCGTCCTGATACTGAGCGTTCACTTTGAGCTTGAGGGCCTTGATCCGCTCCATGAGCGGCTTGCTCTTGTCTTTTGGG
>DATKPZ010000050.1:0-5819 GCA_035523815.1 Alphaproteobacteria bacterium | reverse complement strand
TGCCTGCAAGCACCGCGATCAATATGAGGTAACGCGCGCGAAGGCGTGGCAAAGCGCACTCCTCTCACGAAAGACGCCGCACCCAGGAGTGCGGCGTCTTCGTTCACTTAGCCCCAACCGGATTCGAACCGGTGTTACTGCCGTGAGAGGGCAGCGTCCTAGGCCTCTAGACGATAGGGCCATGGCTCCCGGCCAGAGATTCGAACTCCAATAACGACCTCCAGAGGGTCGCGTCCTACCGTTGAACGAGCCGGGAATGGCAGCGACCGTTATACTACACGGTCCGCCCCCGGTCTTGCAAGGACCGGCGCCGCCGAGCGTTCTTGCCGCCGTACGTGTCGGTCTGGCTGTGGCAGTTGGGGCAGAGCATTCGGAGGTTTTCGAGCCGATTGTCGTCCTTGACGCCGTTGATGTGGTCGATGTGAGTGCTGAGAGGTTTTCCGCGCCATTCGATCAAGCCGCATTCAGCGCACCTATTCTCCAATAGCCCGGCTTGGATGAGGCGCTGCTTCACATGTGTGCGGTTTCGGCGTCCAGCCAGCAGCTGAGCGATTGGCATCGCCTTGTGGCGCGGGCTTATCTCGCCGCGAAGCCGAGCCTTGTGCCAGGCGGCGGCGCAGAAGCCGAACTCAAAACTGCACTCGCGATACGAGTGCCCCTCGTCATGATAAGCCTGGACCTGGGCCCAGTCGTACCGGCGGCGCCGATCGCGGAACTCCGATGGCTTGGTTTCAAGCTCGCCTCGCTTGATTGCCTTATTCCACGCGGTGTGCGTGAAGCCGAATCGCTTCTGGCACTGGACGAAGCCGTGCCCTTGATCATGGTATCGCTGAACCTGCGCCCAATCGTAGACCCGTTTACCCATGCCGTTATTATAGCGAACATGCGTTCGTATGTTGTTTCCTGGATGTTACCGCCGGCACAGATTGGTGCAAATAGAAAAAGCTGCGGTGCGTCGAACATACGCTGCGCCCACCATTCCCAGAAAAGGAGCGATCGTTGCAGGCTATCGTGCTCGTTGGCGGTGAGGGAACGCGTCTTCGTCCCCTGACCTACGGAACGCCGAAACCAATGGTGCCCATCGTCGGCGTCCCGTTTCTCGCGCGCACGATGGAGCGGCTGGCGCATGCCGGCATTCGCGACGTCATCCTTCCCGCCGGCTATATGCCCGAAGCGATCATCGACTACTTCGGCGACGGCTCGGCACTCGGGATGAAGATCACCTACGTGATCGAGGAAACGCCCCTGGGAACCGCCGGCGCGCTGAAAAACGTCGAGGGGCACATCACCGGCCCGTTTTTCGTGTTGAACGGCGATATTCTGACCAGCCTCGACCTGCGTACGATGATGGTGGAACACGAGCGCAAAGGCGGCATCGGTCTTTTGCATTTGATTCGCGTGGACGATCCCTCGTCGTTCGGCTGCGTCGTGCACGATGACAATGGGCTGATCTCGAGATTCGTCGAGAAGCCGCCGCGCGAAACCGCGCCGACCAACGAGATCAACGCGGGCACCTACCTCTTCGAGCGCGAGATCCTCGAGATGATTCCCGCGGGCCGCAACGTCTCGATCGAGCGAGAAACCTTTCCGCAGATCATCGCGAGCGGAAAAGGCCTCTACGCCTACACGACCGACGACTATTGGATCGATCTGGGTAAGCCCGAACAATATCTCGACGCGCACCGCGACGTGTTGGCCGGGCGCATGCCGCTGCTGACGATCGAACCCGGCGCGACCGGCGAGGGCGCTCCGGCCCTCGCGAACGTTACCAAGCTCCACTTGCCCGTCCACGCCGATGCCGGCGCGCAAATTGACCCAAGTGCGCAGATTGGACCGAACGTGGTCATCGGAGCAGATACTTTTGTCGGCGCAAGTGCCATAGTCAGCGACAGCGTCCTGTGGGACGGGGTTATAATAGAAGACGAGGCGATGATTCAGGGTGCGATCATTGCCAGCGGAGCACGAATCGGCCGAGGAGCCCGGATCGAACCGGGCAGTGTGATCGGCCACGATGCCGTCATCGCTCCCGGCGAACGGCTTGGGCGCGACAGCCGTGTCGGCGCCTCAGCTCCGATCTCCCGTTAGGCAAGCGGGTTTGCAAACAGCGGCCGACGGGGTAAGCCCTTAGACGAGGGCAGGAGGAGCTTCCGCGATTATGGTTCTGTTACTGGGTTCGTATCCACCGCGAGAATGTGGGATCGCCACGTTCATGCACGACGTCAAAACCTCGTTCGACGGGGCCTTTGCCGAGCGCACCGACGTGATCGCGATCGACGAGCCCGGAGGCGAGGCGCGCCGGTACCCACCCGAAGTCGTGGCGCGGCTACAAGAGCAGAATCGTTTCTCTTATAAAGAGACCGCTCGCTTCATCGACCGCCATCCCGCCGATCTGCTCAACATCCAGCACGAGTACGGTCTGTTCGGGGGAGAGCGAGGCGAGTGGCTCGTGGATCTGCTCGACGAAGTCAGCAAACCCGTCGTGCTCACGATGCACACCGTGCTGCCCGAGCCCGATGAGGTGATGCTGCGCGTGACGCGCAAGTTGTGCGAGCGCGCGTCGCGCGTGGTCTCGCTCTCGGCTACCGGCAGCGATCTGCTCGAGCGCGTCTACGGCATCGATCCCGAACGCCTGCGCGTGATCCACCACGGCGTGCCCGACGTCCCCTTCGCCTCGACCGACGCGGCGAAAGCCTCGTTTGGCATCGGTCAACGTATGGTGATCTCGACCTTCGGATTGATCAACCGCGGCAAAGGCCTCGAGTTCGCGATCGAAGCGATGCGCGACGTCGTGAAGCGTCATCCCGAAGTGCTGTATTTGATTTTAGGCGAGACCCACCCGGTGGTGCGCCGCCGCGAAGGCGAGTCGTATCGCGAGTCGTTGCAGAACTTGGTGCAGTCCTACGGGCTGCAATACAACGTGCAGCTGGTCGACAAGTATCTGGATTTCGACGAGCTCGTCTCCTATCTGCAGGCGACCGACATCTATCTCACGCCATATCTGAATCCCGTGCAAATCGTCAGCGGCACGCTAGCCTACGCGGTCGGCTGCGGCAAAGCGATCGTCTCGACCCCGTATCTGTACGCGCAGGAAGTGCTCGCCTATGGGCGCGGATTTCTCTGCGAATTCCGCGACGCGCGTTCGATCGCCGAGAACGTCATGGCCCTGCTCGACGATCCGTCGCTGCGCCGCTCGACCGAGCGCCGCGCCTACCGATTCGGGCGGCAGATGACCTGGCCGCACGTCGCCCGTGAGTACGGCCGGCTTTTCGTCGAGCTGCAGCCGCCGGGCGAAATGCCTTTGGTCACCTCGGCGTAGAAGCCGGGGGAGGATGGCTCGCTCGCTCCCCACGCTCGATCACGTGCTGACACTCTCCGACGACGTCGGAATCATCCAGCACGCGCGTGAGACGATTCCGGATCGTTCGACCGGATATTGCACCGACGACGTTTCGCGTGCGCTGATCGTCATGCTCATGCGGCTCGAGCGCGAGCCGGAGGACGCGGCGGCGATGCGCCTAGCCGCGGTCTATCTCGCGTTCCTCTATGCCGCGCAGCTCCCCGACGGCAGCTTCCATAACTTCATGAGCTACGAGCGCGCGTGGCTCGACGACGTCGGGACCAAAGACAGCTGCGGCCGTGCGATGTGGTCGCTCGGGCACGCCGTACGTTACGCGCCGCGCGCGTCGTGGCGGCGCGTCTGCTCCGCGATGCTCGACCGCGCGCTGGGTTGCGTGGGGTGGCTCGAATTTCCGCGCGCGCAGGCCTATGCGATGTTGGGTCTCGCGCATGCCTACGACGCCGAGCCGACGCCGGATCGCGCGCACGTCCTGCGCGAACTGGCGCAGTCGCTCGCCGCTCGCTACGACCGCGAGCGCGGCGACGACTGGGAGTGGTTCGAGCCGGCCATGACCTACGACAACGCGCGCTTGCCCGAGGCGGTGATCCGGGCGGGGAATGCGCTCGACGACATTCGTCTGCTCGAGATCGGGCGGGTGACCCTCGGGTTCCTGGAGCGCACCGTCTTTGAGAACGGGATCTTCGTGCCGATCGGCAACGACGGCTGGTTCCCTCGGGGCGGCCCGCGCGCCCGCTTCGCGCAGCAACCCCTCGAGGCTGCGTCGATGGTCGATGCCGAGCTTGCGGCTTTTGACGCATTCGGGAACGTCGCACACCGTACCGCGGCGGAGAGCGCAGCGGCGTGGTATGACGGAAAAAATCTGCTGGGCGTGGAGATGGCACACGCCGGCGGATGCTATGACGGGCTGGAAACGGACGGTCCGAACCGGAACATGGGCGCGGAATCCACGCTTGCATACCTTGCGGCGGCCCACGCTCAAGAGTAGAATTGACGGTTCCCGGCGAAGTAACTCCAGATGATGATCCTGGAGACCGAAGCTCTCAACGATATCCAATCACAGGCCGTCGAACATACCGACGGTCCCGTTTTGATATTCGCCGGTGCCGGAAGCGGCAAGACGCGCGTGCTCACGCACCGCATTGCATTGCTCCTTGGCAAACACAAAGTTGCTCCGGATCGCATCTTCGCCGTGACGTTCACCAACAAGGCTGCGGGCGAAATGAAGACGCGGCTCGAGCGCATGGTGGGTGCGTCGGCGCGCGATCTGTGGGTCGGAACGTTCCACGCCATGTGCGTGCGCATGTTGCGCCGCGACGGCAGCAAGGCCGGCATCTCGCCGAGCTTCGCCATCATCGACGACGCCGACCAGCGCCAGCTCGTCAAAGACATTCTCGACGATCTCGACTACGATGAGCGCCAAATCGCGCCGGGCGCGTGCCTGCACGAAATCAGCAAAGCGAAGAACTCGCTGATCTGGCCCGACAAGTATCACGAACTGCAGACCTCGTTTTTGGGCGAACGTATGGCCAACGTCTACACGGAATACAAGCGACGCCTGCGCGAGTCGAATAGCCTCGACTTCGACGACCTCATCGTTCGCACGATCGACTTGCTCGAACGCGACGAAAACGTGCGCGAAAAATATCAGAACAAGTTCGAGTACATCCTGGTCGACGAGTACCAAGACGTCAACGTCGCTCAGTACCGTCTGATCGCGCTGCTCGGAGCGAAGCACAAAAACGTCACGGTCGTCGGCGACGACGACCAATCGATCTATTCGTGGCGCGGCAGCGACTACCGCATGATCCTGCGCTTCGAAGAGGACTTCCCGGGCGCCAAGGTCTTCAAGCTCGAAGAGAACTACCGCTCGACGCAACGGATCCTCGATGCCGCCAACGCGCTGGTGGCCAACAATAAAACGCGCGCGACGAAGAAGCTCTTTACGCGCCGGGCCGAGGGCGAGGCGATCACCGTCTACGCCGCGGCCACCGAACGCGACGAGGCGCGCTACACCACCGAGAAAATCAAACAGATGGTTCGCGACGGCGCGGCCTATAAAGATTTCTTGGTGCTCTATCGCACCAACGCGCAATCGCGCGTCTTCGAAGAGGCGCTCATTGCCGACGGCATCCCCTACCGCGTGGTGGGCGGCGTCGGGTTCTACGCGCGTGCTGAAATCAAAGACGTCATCGCCTACTTACGCTACATCGTCAATCCGGCCGACGCGCTGGCGTTCAAACGCATCGTCAACGTGCCGCGCCGCGGCATCGGGCAGCAGACGCTGGCCGCACTGGTCCAGGCCGCCAACGCCAAGGGCCTTTCGGTCGGCGAGGCGATTTTCAGCAGCGATCTGCTGCGTGCCGCCGTACCGAAGAAGCTCAAAGAGCTCGAGCGCTTCGCCGAACTGATCAACGAATTGCGCCGGGTCGCCGAAGCCGGCGGCGTCGCGAACGTTCTGGTC
>DATKPZ010000049.1:0-4008 GCA_035523815.1 Alphaproteobacteria bacterium | reverse complement strand
GGGCTCGAGGCGGCGATGCAGTTTGTGAACAATTGGGTACAACAAGCCGATAACCAGTAACAACCATAGGGAGGTGGACGCGACGAGCGGATTCAGCGGAAAAACCTTTGTCGTTCGGGTGGACAACGCAACCGCGAACGATGCCGGCGCGACCCTCGTCGCCGATCTCCACCTGCTCGCACAGGAGCAGGTGCGACCAATTGTCGTCGCTCCCGACGCACAGGCGGCACGAGCCATGGTGAAGGCGATCAATCGCAGCGCGAATGTGGCCCTCGCGCTCAGCGGCTCGGACGCCGCACTCCTTCCCCGCACGCCGCGCGGCATCGGCGCCGTGCAAACGCGCATTCTGCACACGCTGACCGGCGCGGGATTCATTCCGGTAGTCGAGCCGACCGTGTTTGCGCTCTTCGGCGAGGACGAGGCGGTGCTCGCGGACGACGTCGCAGCGGCGATCGCGGCGGCAACCGACGCGGCGCGCGCAATTTTCTTTCACCGCGACGGCGGCGTCAGCGATCCGCAGACCCATCAGTTGATCGGCGAACTCACCGCCGCCGAGGCGCTCGCCCTCGCGGACGATCCCCGCGTCGACGTCGAGTTGCGCAATGCCATACGCGCCGCGGCGATCGGGGTGCGAGGCGGCATTCCCGCCGCTCAAATCGTGGACGGTCGCGTTGCGCATGCCGCGCTCGTCGAGCTCTTCACGACGCAGCATCTAGGCACCAAGGTGACCTGCGGGATAATTCTGTAGCGGCTACTGCGGGCAGGTCGACGGAACGCCGTTGATCTCGGAGATGCGCACCGCCGGGTCTTCGGAGCGTTCCAAGAAGAGCCGCGCGAGGACATCCGGGCAGACTTCGGTCAACGATTCGTCGGTTGCGCGCACGACGTTGCGCACCGCGACCGCGCGATCGATCGGCAGCGCGAGCGCATAGTGGTCCGCGCCGCGTGCCAACGCTCGCAGCACGGCGTTGTCTACCGGCACGGCGATGAGGTAGAGCACGCTGAAGAGCGCGCCGACGAGCGCAAAGCGCGAGACGGGATCGTCGTCGCGGCGAAAACCGATGCGATCGGCGATAGCCACCGCGAACGCTGCGCCGAAGATCAGCAAAAGCCCGTCGGTGAGCGCCATCTTCCACTGCGCGCCGTTCGCAATGTAGCCCAGCTCGCGCGCCAAAACATATTCCAGCTCCTGCGGGCTGGTTACCGCGAAGATCACGTCGCCGATCACGATGCGCTGGGAGCCGCCAAGACCGCTGACGTACGCCGTGCCGACGTGCGATCGCTCTCGCACGACTTCGACGACGGGAACGTTCTCGTGCGCGAGTCCTTCAACCTCACGCACACTCGGAACGCTTCGCGCCGGCATCGGCGCAACGCGTTCGAAGAGGCCCGATCCGAACGGTGCGAGGTAGGTGAGGCCGAAGCTCACCGCGAGAATCGCCACGATCGTGTAGAGATACCATTGATGCGTGCGATCGACCAGCCAAAGGACGGCGGCCGTAACTAGGCCGATCGCCAGCATCCAGACGAGGGTCACGAGCAGCCAGTCGGCGCCCCAGGATCGCAACAATTGGTCGTTCTGACTCATCGCGCGAGCAACGCGATAGAGATAGAAATCCGGGAGCACGTCGGCGAGACGAACGACGAGACCGAGCATTGCGCCGAACGCGAAACGAACGATCATTTCGTTGTGGAAACGGCGCCGTAACGCGTCGCGGACCCCGGCGGCTCGACCCGAGTTCCAATAATACGCGAGCGCCAAAGCTGGGAGCAGCACCGCCAAAAACCAGCCCGGCAGATACCAATGGACGAGCCGCAGCGCCGCAACTTGGCGATCCGGATCGACGAGCTGCGCTGCCGAGTGCGTGAGAAGCATATGGCTCGAAAGAGCGTCCACCCGGTGATCGATCGCGTTCGGCCGCAGGACGACCGCACCGAGGATGGCAGACGGGGCAAAAGTCACCCGGTGCCTGTTCGCCTCAAACGGCGGAATCGCTTCCTATGCGTCCCTCCCGGTAGACCGCAAACGCCGCGCCGTTGACGGCGAACGATACGCGGTCGCGACCCGAACGTTTGCTGTGGTACATCGCCGCGTCCGCGACTTCGAGGAGCTCGTTCGCGTCGCGCGCATCATACGGAAAGCTCGCGACGCCGACGCTCGCCGTGATCTGCATCGGAATTCCGAAATCATGCCGCCGCACGGCCTCGCAGAAGGCTTGCGCGCGCTCGATCGCCACCGCCTTTTGCGTATCGTGCAGCAGCGCGCAGAACTCATCCCCACCATTGCGACCGGCCACGTCGACCTCGGGTACGCCTTGCGCGCGCAGCAGCTCGGCCATCCTTTGAAGCACCGAATCGCCGGCGGCATGGCCGAGCGTGTCGTTCACCGATTTGAAACGATCGGTATCGACGAACCACAGCGTCAGCACCGCCGCGACGCCGAAGCGCGCGTGCGCGATCTCGTCGCGCAGGCGATTGCGAAACGCGCGCGGCGTGAGCAGCCCGGTGAGACCGTCGTACGTCGCGTCCGCCCGCGCCAGCTCGCGTTCGAGCGCGATCGTGTACGGTGCCGCGGCGTGTTCGATCGTCCGCACGATCGTTTCCTCGCTCGCGAAACCCTGCGCGGCCGACGAAGACGCGTAGATGACCGCGCGCAGACCGCCCGCATCGATCATCGGGACCGCGAGCGCGCAGCGATCCGTCGGCACTAACAGGCCCTGTGCGCCGCAGGCGCGGTGACCGGCGAGCGCCGCGCGAGCGGGCAAATAGTCGGAGGTGTCGCGCCGCAGGCGCACGCCCGTGTAGTGTTCGACGCGGGCGCCATGGGCGAAAACGCACTCGAGCTCTTCGCCGCTCGGCGTGAGAGCCAGCACGGCGTCGATCGCCGGATCGCGCCGGCGAATCACTTGGGCGAGGGTTTCGATCACGGAGTCGCTCGAGCGCTGCGACGCGTCGAGTAAGACGTGCAAGGCTTCGAGAACGAATTCTTCGCGTTCATGCGCGTCGTGCATCGCAACTCGTTGCGCGCGCGCGTCCGCGGACGCCTTGAGCGCGACCGATGCGAGGATCACGCACGTGATTGCGACGACGGCGATGGCGATGCTCATACGACTCTTCCGGGTGAGTGCCCGCCGCGCCGGAGAAGAGGACTTCCCACGGCGTCGAAGGTCAGCATCGTGCTTGATCCTCACGACTGGTCCGCCTTTCGCCGCTTCAGTCATGGCGCGCTCGACGACGCGCTCGATTATCTCGAGAGTATCGGCGAGCGCCCGGTGTGGCGGGAGATGCCGGACGCCGTCCAGGCACTCCTGAGCGAACCGCTGCCTACCGAGCCCACCGCGCTCGACGAGATCTATCGCACGTTCGTGCAATCGATCTTGCCCTACGCCAGCGGCAACACGCACCCGCGCTTCTTCGGATGGGTGCAAGGCGCCGGCACGCCCACCGGAGCTGTCGCGGAGTTGCTTGCCGCGACGATGAACCCGAACGTGGGCGGCCGCAATCACGGCGCGGTCTTCGTGGAGCGCGCGGTGCTGCGCTGGTTCTGCGAGCTCTTCGGTTTCCCGGAAGGCGCGAGCGGCGTGCTGACCGTCGGCGCGTCGGCAGCGAATCTCATCGCCGTGCTGGTCGCTCGCACGCGTGCGCTCGGGCCGCAGGTTCGCGAGCACGGAGTCACCCGCGAAGGCGGCCGATTGATCGGCTACGCTTCATCAGCGACCCATAGCTGCGTCCGCCGCGCCTTTGAAGTCAGCGGTCTGGGCAGCGGATCGCTGCGCGTCTTGCCGACCGATTCGCTGCATCGCGTCGATCCAGGGGCCGTCGCGCGCGCAGTCGCCGAAGATCGCGCCGCAGGGAACCGTCCGTTCATGCTGATCGGCAACGCCGGGACGGTCGACGTGGGCGCGATCGATCCGCTCGATGACCTCGCCGAACTCGCCCGGCGCGAAGGTTTGTGGTATCACGTCGACGGCGCGCTCGGCGCGCCCGCGATGCTCGTACCGTCGCTTG
>DATKPZ010000048.1:0-3220 GCA_035523815.1 Alphaproteobacteria bacterium | reverse complement strand
TTCGAGATCGCGCTCGGGGTCATGGATTTTCATTTCCGCGGCGGCACCATGGGCACGGTGGTCGGCGAGCGCGTCACGCTCCTTCTGGAGGAGGCGCGCAGGCGAGGGATTCCGTGCATTATCGTGACCGCGTCCGGCGGCGCGCGCATGGAAGAGGGCATGTTCGCGCTGATGCAGATGGCCAAGACCACGGCCGCCGTCACGCGCTTCAAAGAAGGCGGCAATTTCTTCGTCACGGTGCTGACCGATCCGACGACCGGCGGTGTATCGGCTTCATTCGCTTTTGAATCCGACGTGATCGTCGCCGAGCCGAAGGCGATGATCGGCTTCGCCGGCCGCCGCGTGATCGAGCAGACGATTCGCCAAAAGCTCCCGGACCAGTTTCAAACTGCGGAGTTCTTGCTGGAGCACGGACACATCGATATGGTGGTCGACCGGCACGATCTCAAAACGACGCTGGTGCGCCTGCTGCAGTATGCTTCGGGCGGGATAAAGGCGCCGCGGTGAACGGCGGAAACGTGATCGTCGAGCGCGAGCGCGGCCTGCTCGAGGTCGAGCGGCGCATCGCCGACTTGCGCAGTGCCAATTTCAACCAGCCGGTCGATTTCTCGGCGGAGATTGCTTCGCTCGAGCAAAAATATGAAACGCTGCAGCGCGAGCTCTTCGGATCGCTCACGCCGTGGGAGAAGGTCAACATGGCGCGGCATCCGAGCCGCCCGACCTCGCTCGATTTCATCGGCCGGCTCGATCGCTTCGACGAGCTGCACGGCGATCGAGAATTTCGCGACGATCCCGCCGTCGTCGCCGGCTTCGGAGTCCTGCGCGGGCGCGCGGTGATGGCCATCGGCCAGCAGCGCGGCCGCGACACCAAGGAGAATCTGCGCCGTAACTTCGGAATGGTCACGCCCGAGGGCTACCGCAAGGTCCAACGCCTCGCACACACGGCCTCGCGCCTAGGATTGCCGATCGTGACCTTCATCGACACCAAAGGCGCTGATCCCGGGATTTCGTCGGAAGAGCACGCGCAGTCGGAAGCGATCGCCATGTGCCTGTATGAGTTCACCGAAGCGCGCGTGCCGATCGTCGCGTCGATCATCGGCGAAGGCGGTTCGGGCGGTGCACTGGCCTTGGGCATCGCCGACCATGTCCTGATGCTCGAGAACTCGGTGTATTCGGTAGCGTCGCCGGAAGGCTGCGCGGCAATTCTGTGGGGCGATGCCGGGAAAGCGGAGGAGGCGGCGTCGCGGCTGAAGCTAACCTCGGCAGATTTGCAGCGGTTTGGTATTATCGATGAGATCGTAGCCGAGCCGCTGGGCGGCGCGCATCGCGATCCCGCGGGGGTCGTGGAAAAGGTTCTTGATGCGGTATCGGCGGCGGTCGAACGGCTCGCGCGGATAGCGCCGCGGGAATTACGAGAGGCTCGTTATCAGAAGTATCGCCGGATAGGCGCATGGCAGGCAGAGCGTCAGGGGGACATCGGAACGTCAGCACCGTGAAGCGCCGCAAAGGCCCTTCATTGATATGGCGTTTCCTCGGACGTCTCGGAGCCGCCGGCATCGCGCTCTTGGTCTTTACGCTGGTGGCGATTCAGTTTGCCCGGGTCATCGACCAAAACGTCGCGCTCGCGAGCGAACTATCGTCGACCCGGCATGACATCACGCAATTGCAAGCGCGCCGCCGTTGGCAGCTGCGTCAGTTGCGCCGCCTCGAGGACCCGCAAGGGGCGATTCCGGAGATTCACGATCGTTTGCGACTGGTGCGGCCGAACGAGGCGATCGTGTTCGTGAGCCCACTGCCCTCCCCCGTGTCTTCACCGACTCCGTGAACGAACGCGTCTACGGCTTCGTAATCAACGTCAACGCGTACGGGGCAACCGTGCGCCTCGAGAGCGGTGAACTCGCCAGCGCGCCGGCGGGCGACGTCGAGGCGCACCGCGTGGACTACGATCGCGGCATGTCGGCGCGCAAAGCGCTCGCATTCGTGCTGCACCCCGGCTCGCGGCGACCCATGGTTACGATCGTTCCCCGTATCGACGAACCCGAGCTCGATGCGCAGATCGCGCGCTATCTCGAGAGCACGCAAGAGTGGGAGAACGATCCGGACGGTATGCCTGCGCACGAGCGCCATTTTTTGCACAAGAAGAAGCGCGCGCAATTATTTGAGTAGACACTACGCCGTCATCTCGATCGGCACGAATTCGACGCGCGTCGTGCTGGCCGATATGGAGCCGGATATTCCGCGCGTCGATCTCGCCCGTTCGGTCGGTACGCGAATCGGCGAAGGTTTGCGTGATAGCGGCACGCTTGGCGAGCTGCCGATGCAACGCACGCTCGATGCGGTCGCATCGCATCTGCGCGCCGTGCGCGGTCACTACGTACGGCTCTTTGCCATTGCGACCAGCGCCTTGCGCCGCGCGAGCAATGGCGATGCGTTCACCGCTCGGGTCCAGGCGATGCTGGGCGTGCCGGTGCAGATACTTTCCGGCGATGAAGAAGCTGCGGCGTCCTACCGGGGCGCAATCACGGTGTTCGGACCGCTGCACAACGAAGAGTTGGGTGTGGTCGACGTCGGCGGCGGAAGTACCGAATACGCGACCGGCAACGGTCCGACGCCCGATCGTACGGTCTCGTGCGAGATCGGCGCGGTGCGGCTGACCGAAATGCTGCCGCTCCTGGCGGGCAACGACGGTGTGGTCGATTTGGATACGATCGAGCACGCGCGCCGGATCGCGCGCGAGGCGGTCGCGCCGATCGCGGACTTTGCTAAAGTGGGGCACGTCGCGTTCGTCGGCGGTTCGGCGACCACTGTCGCCGCGCTGATTCGCGGGAAGCGCACGAAGATCGACGCGTACGAGCTCTCGCGCAGCGACTTGCAGCGTGCGCTCGTCCGGCTCTGCGCGCTTCCGCTCAAAGAGCGCAAGACGCTCGCCGGGATGAAGCCGCAGCGTGCCGATATTTTGCCGGCCGGCATCATCGTGCTGGAGACCGTTTTGGATATGATCGGCGAGGACCGCGCGACGGCGACCACCGCCGATTTGCTGCTCGGCCATCTGCTCCAGCAGGTGGACGGGGCAGGACGAGCCGGGCCGGGCCCCGGATGGACCCAGCATGGAAGATCAGGGCATACATCAGCACATTGAGGAACTCGTCGCCGAGGAGCACCGGCTGCTGGAACACGGCGATCGCGGGAAGTTGACGCCGCAGGATCGCCTGCGCTTGGA
>DATKPZ010000047.1:0-4231 GCA_035523815.1 Alphaproteobacteria bacterium | reverse complement strand
CAGCCCGGATCGCTGGTCGCCGGATGCGAGCGCTGTCACGGGACCGGGGTGATGCGCACCGTTCGTCAGACGCCGCTCGGACAGTTCGTGACGCAAACCGGCTGCACGATGTGCGGCGGCGAAGGTCACGTGATCACCCAGCCGTGCGCGGTCTGCGGGGGGCGCGGGCGCCATGAGATCGAGCGCAAGCTAACCGTACGCGTACCTGCGGGCGTGGATGACGGCTCGCGCATTCGCATCGCGGGCAACGGCGAAGCCGGCATTCGCGGTGGCCCGGCGGGCGATCTCTACGTGTACCTGAGCATCGCGCCGCATCCGCTCTTCCGCCGTGATGGACTCGAAACGTTCATCGATGTCCCGATCAGCTTTCCGCTCGCGGCACTGGGAACGACGATCGACGTGCCCTCACTCGAAGGACCGCTGCAGCTGGGCATTCCGCCGGGAACGCAGAGCGGCACGACGCTTCGCCTGCGCGGACACGGGATGCCGTCCGTGCGCGGGTCGCAGCGCGGAGACCATCACGTCACCGTCCACGTGGTCGTGCCGACGAAGCTCAACAAACGCCAGCGCGAAGCGCTCGAAGAGTATGCGCGCGCGGGCGGCGACGCGATCGAAGAGAAGAGCTTCATGGATCGCGTGAAGGACGCGTTCCGCCCCGAGTAGGGCCACATGCCGGCTCGGCGTTTTTTCGTGCGCGACGCGCATCGCAGCGGTGAAGTCGTTGCGATCCACGGCAGCGATGCGCACAAGATCGTCAACGTCTTGCGTCTGCGGGCCGGTGACGCGATCGAGGTCGTCGATTCGCACGGGTCGATCTTCGATGCAACGCTTGAAACGAAGGAAGGCGCACTACACGCGCGCCTGGGCGACGTCCACGCGCCGGTTGCGAAGACCGGCGTTGCGATCGATGTGGCGCAGGGCATCCCCAAAGGCCAGAAGATGGACTTCGTCGTCGAGAAACTCGGCGAACTCGGGGCGCGCGCCGTGATTCCGCTGCAGAGCGAACGCACGATCGTGCACGATCTCGGCGCGACCAAGCTCGAGCGCTGGCGGCGGCTCGCGAGCAGCGCGTCACAGCAGAGCGGCCGCGCCGATCTGCTGTCCGTAGCGGATCCGGTACCGTTCGCGAAGCTATGCGAGCGCTTCAATGACTACGATGTCGTGATCGTGCCGTGGGAGGTCGCGCAGGCAACTCCCTTGCGGGAGCGTCTGCCAGCGATCGTGGGCGGCGCGCAACGGATTCTCGTGGTGATCGGCCCCGAGGGTGGCTTCTCGCATGCCGAGGCCGAGTCGGCAGCGGCGGCGGGGGCGCACCTGGTCTCGCTCGGGCCACGTATCCTGCGCACCGAGACGGCAGCCCTTGCGGTCCTAGCCATCCTGGGCTACGAACTCGGGATGTAAAGGCCGTTCGGCCCATCTACGATAACTGGGGTGAATGGTTGAGCGCCGTAGCGGCGGCCGGCTGCGCACTATTGGAGCAGCCGGCGCGGTAGCGATCCTTGGGGTCCTGGTCGTCCAGATCGTGGTGCTGGTCATCCTTACGGTAACCGGTCTCCCGCTCTCGCGGTCGACGAACGCCAGCGGGTTGCGGCGGGCCGAAACGATGCGCATCCTCTACGATGCGACGGTCCATAACGAAGAGGATCTTCACGCCACGATTGCCGCCCTGAGCGCAAACCAGGCGAACTTCAACGACCTCTCGCCCGCCCAAAACCAGCTCTTCGAGCGTTTTCTTGCCGAGCCGACTCGTGCCGACGCGATCGCGCTCTACGATTTGTTCGACGCAAAGACCCGGACGGTCGAATCGAGCGCGCGGGCCTGGCGAACGCGTTTTCGGTACGTCGCGATCGCCACGAGCTTGATCGCGATGTCGATCGTCGGCGTGCTGTATTTCCGGCTTCTCCAGCCGGCCGAAGCTCGCTGGGCGAGGATGGTGGACCGTCTGGAGGAAAGCGGCGAGCGCCTGAGTTCGATGTTCGATTTTCACCCGGACGCGGTCGCGCTCATCGACGCCGAGAGTCGAATCGTCCGCGCGAATGCGGAGCTGGAGCGTCTGACGCTCTACCGTGGCGACGAGCTGATCGGCGCGCCGATCGATACTCTCGCCCCCGCGCAGGACGCGATCGAGCACGCCGGAATTGCCAGCGCGCTGTTTTCAGAGACGTCGAAACGCTTTGACGCGGCGCTGCGCGTAAAAAACGGATCGGCTATCATGGTTCGCGTCGACACGGTGCCGATGCGCGTGGCCGGTGAGCTGGAAGGCGTGTATGTGATCGCGCGCGACGTTACGCACGAGCGCGAAATCGAATTTCGCGAGGGCGTGCAGCGCGAACGATTGCGAGCGCTCGCGCGCATCGCCTCGCTCCACGCGAGCTCGGTCGATCGTCAGATCAGCGAGACGTTGCAATACGCCGTACGTACGCTGGAGATGCAAGGCGCGGGCGTCTCGCGCGTCCAGGACGATCGAGTCAAGATCATCCACTCGGTTGGGGACCTGCTTCAAGCCGGCGATGAGTTTCCGTTCGGCGAATCGTACACGAGACACATCTTCGGCACGAACAAACTCATCTCGTTCTGGAATTACGACAGCAACGAGTTTGAAAGCGACCCAGCGCGGGCGCGCTTCGGGTGGGGCGCGATGATCATCACGACGGCGTTCGCCAACGGCGTGCCGGTCGGCGCGCTCGGCTTCATGTCGCGGAAGCCGCGCAGCCGTCCTTTTGAAGAAGCGGATTTGGATTTTGCACGCGTCGTCGCCGCGATGATCGGTGCGGCCCTCGCGCGCGAACGCCGTGAAGACGAGCTCGAAGAAATCGCGTACGTCGATTCGGTGACGCGGTTACCCAACCGACGCTACGCGATGGAGCAGCTGCGCCTTGCCATCGCGCGCGCCGAGCGCAGCGGAGAGCAGGTCATTGCCTATTTCATCGATCTGGACGGCTTCAAAGGGGTAAACGACGCGTTCGGGCACGCGGTCGGTGACGAGTTCCTGGCAATCGCGGCAGCTCGGCTGCGCGCGGTGCTCCGCGAGGGCGACATCCTCGCCCGAGTCGGCGGTGACGAGTTCCTTGCGCTCCAGATCACCTCGAATAGCGAGGTCGAAGCGCTTCGCTTAGGCGAGCGTCTGATCGAGGCGGCATCGGAACGCGCAATTTTTGACGGCCGTTCGGTGGTGGTCGGCGCCAGCGTCGGCATCGCGGCATTCCCGCGCGATGCAGCCACGGCGGATGAATTGCTCGAACGGGCCGACGAGGCGATGTACGCGTCGAAGCGCGCCGGCAAAGGCGTGGCCACGACCGCTTCATAAGCGGAAACCCCGATTGCGCTGTCGTATGGGCACCCGCTAGAGTATGGCCAAACTCCCCTTTTCCATCGTCGTTCCCACCTACAACGAAGCAGGCGGTATCGAACGTTTGCTTCGCGCGGTGAGCGACGTGTTCAAAGCTCACGATCTCGACGGTGAAATCATCGTCGTGGATGACAATTCCCCCGACGGCACCGGCGCTATCGTCGATCGGCTGACCGGCGAACTCCCGGTGCGCTGCCTGCACCGCCCGGGAAAGCTCGGTCTTTCCAGCGGGGTGATCGATGGCTGGGCCTTCGCGCGTCCGCAGTCACAGGCGCTCGGCGCGATGGATGCGGACTTCAGCCACGACATCAACATCCTTCCGCTCATGGTGGCGGCACTCGAGTCGGGTGAGTATGGCCTAGCGATCGGGAGCCGTTACGTAAAGGGCGGCGGCATCGCGAATTGGCCGCGGCGTCGCATCATCACCTCGCGCGTCGCGTGCGCGCTCGCGCGGCCGCTCACCAGCGTGAAAGATCTCACGAGCGGTTATTTTCTCGTGAAGCGAGCCGCACTCGAAGGCGTGCACCTGGATCCAATCGGATTCAAAATCGGACTCGAGGTCATCGCGAAGGCGCACTACGGACGTGCGATCGAGATTCCCTACGTGTTTACCGACCGGATCGTGGGCGAGTCGAAGTTGAACCAAAGCGAAATCGTCAACTATCTCAAGCAGCTGCGCAAGCTCTACGCAACGCGGCTCTTCGCGGGGCGCGGCTAAATGGCCATTCCCGACTGGCTGCTGCGAAGGCGCGGTAAAAACGCAGACACTCGTGACGCGGCGTTGTGGACCAAGTGCCCGTCGTGCGGAGAGGTGCTCTATCGCCGCGACCTATCCTCGAATTACGACGTCTGCACGAAGTGCGGCCATCACTTTCGGATGAA
>DATKPZ010000046.1:0-5027 GCA_035523815.1 Alphaproteobacteria bacterium | reverse complement strand
GCGATCGAGTCGACCTCCCACTTGCGCTCCCATGCGTGATAGTCTTCCTGAAACGCGTTGGCGTAGACGTCCTTGTCGATGGCGCGAGCGTTGCGCTCGATCACCCCGGCGAAACGGGTGCGAAGCAATGGATAATCGGCTTGAAACCGCACGTATGGGATCGTCTGCGCGGATGAGTCTCGCAGCCACATCGCGGGAATGTCGCCGGTCTGCACGTAGGTGGTGCCGTCATCTTCGAGAAAAAAATCGTGAAAGAGCGTGTGGAAAAGAGAGTCAGCTTGAATGTCGCGGGTGCGCGATCCGGTCATGGGAATGATCAGCGTCTGCGCGATCAGCAATGACGCGACGATCGCCCGGAGCACGATCTAGCGCCCGTTCTCCAACGTTAACGCATCGATCTTTCCTGCGCTCACGCTGAGCGTCAGGCTCATCTGCCCGTGCGCGAAGTTCAGGGTGTAGCGATCGCTGGTCACCGAGCCCACGGTGGTGGATTCGTTGAACAGGACTTGGCTCAGTTTTCCGAGCGGGCGCAACGTGCGCTCGTATTCGCCCAGCCGGCCTTCATCCAGTGAGATTGCCAGACCCGTCGTGAGAAGCGAGTGGTCGACGTTGCCGCTGGCAAGTTGCGGGACGATCGTTTTGACAAGCGCGGTGACGGCTGGATCTTCGAACTCGCCCGGTTGCGAGAGGGTCGCGACGAGCGAGCGGTCTTTGAGCGGCTCGACGATTTCAACCAGACTCTTGACCAGCGGCACGAGCGAAACGCGATCCGCGTTGGAGAGGACGGCGAATGCCGTACCATCGTCGAGCACCAGCGCGTCGTCGCCGCTGAAGCCGTCGATATAGCCGGTGTGCTGGGCGATGCGCAGACCGTACCATTTGCCGGTAAAGAAACCGAAGCCGTAGTTGGTCGGCGTTCCGTCCGAGAGTGTCCACGAGGTCGTCATCTGGTCGAAGCTATCCGGCGTGACGATATTGCCGTCGTACAGATTCCACAGCCACGTGAGCAGATCGGGGACGTTGCTGCTCATCGCACTGGCGCTGGAGGCGAGGTCGGCCTGATCGTTTGGGCCGCTCGGCGCCGGCTGCCACGCGGACCCGTCCCACGTGCAGCCTTGTGCCACGTTTTGTGCGAGCGGCGGATAGAAACTGGTGGAGGTCAGGTGCAAAGGGCGGGTGATGCGCTCGGCGAGGAGCTCGGCGAAGCTCTGTTTGGTCACCGACTTCAGTGCCGTTCCGAGAAGGTAGTAGTTGCTGTTGCTGTACTGCCAGCGTGAGCCCGGCGGAAATTGGGCCGGCGCGTTGAGTGCGGAGTCCAACGTTTGTCCGGGATCGGTGTACGAGACGAGGCCGCTGGTCTGCGAAAGCAGCTGCACGACGGTGATGCCGTCGAGCTCGGCGTTGAGCGGCAGCGCGCTGCGGTCGGCCTCTTGCATGACCAGCGCCGCGGTGAATTGCTTGGTAATCGAGCCGATGCGAAAGACCGTGTAGCCGTCGGCGCGAGCCGGAGAGGTGCAGTCGCGCGTGCCGTAGCCGCGCAAAAAAATCGTGCGTCCCTTGCGGGCGACGCCGAGGGAGAGCCCTCGAATGTGGCTCGATTGCATCACTTGCGCGACCACCGCATCGATCTTCGCCGATTGCGCGGACGTCAACGCCAGCGACGTTGCCAGGAGCGCCGCAGGCAGCATTGGGTTGCTTCTTCCACGGTGGGGAGGGTGATCCCGGGTACTCAACGCAATCCATCGATACTTTGGGACCCTTGAAGAATGTTGATGATGTGCTGCGCGACTTCGATGCCGGGCGTCCGCGCGGTTTAGCGCGAGCGATTTCGTGGACCGAGAGTGGACGCGGCGCCGAACTCATCCGGCACGTTTATCCTCGTGCGGGACGCGCCTTGACCATCGGACTGACCGGGCCGCCGGGCGTCGGGAAATCGACGCTCTCCTCGGCGCTCGTGCGCAAAGCGCGTTCGCTGGGCAAGACCGTCGGCGTGATTTCGGTGGACCCAAGCTCGCCGTTTTCGCACGGCGCGCTGTTGGGCGATCGGATTCGGCTCACCGAGCACTTCGTCGATCCGGACGTCTTCATCCGGTCGATGGCCAGCCGCGGGCATCTCGGCGGCGTCTCCGGGGCGACGGCCGACACAATCGTGCTCATGGACGCGTTTGGACTCGACATGATCCTCATCGAGACGGTCGGTGTCGGCCAAAGCGAGATCGAGATCGCCGAACTTGCCCAAACGACGCTGGTTGCACTTCAGCCGGGCAGCGGCGATTCGATTCAAGTCCTCAAGGCCGGCATCATGGAGATCGCCGACGTGTTCGTGGTCAACAAGGCCGATCACCCGATGGCCAATCAAATGCGCCGCGAGATTCGCGGCATGATGGAAATGCTCGAATTCAAGGGCTGGGTTCCGGCGCTGGTGATGACGCAAGCGCTCTCGGGCGAGGGCGTCGACGAACTGTGGCGCGCGATCGAATCGCATCGCGCGTATCTCGATGAAACCGGAGAAATCGAGAACAAGCGCCGCGAAGCTTTTGCGCATCAAGTCCGTCAGCTGGTGCTCGGAAAATTGCAGGAACGCGTCGACGGCGATCTTCAGGAACGCCTTCCGGTTGGTCTCGATCCGTATGCAGCCGCCGACGCGCTGCTGCAAGGCTGGCGTTGATCCCGCCGACCCCAGCCATCATTCAGCACGCGTACGAGCGCCTGCGTTCGTACGGCACCCCAGCGTACGTCGTCTACATGACCGACGAAAATGGGGATATCCATCGCATTGCCTTTCGCGGCTCCGACGAGATGATGAACGACGCGCAGCTCATTCGCGGTGAGCCGCTCCCGATCGCAAACATCTACCGCGCGTTCGTCGGCCCTCTTTCGATCACCGTGCATGAAGCCGTCGTGCGTTCAACGCTGGGGGCGAGCGCGCAGCCGTCGGCCACGCCGGAAGCGCAGGAGCAGAGCAGTCTGGTCTCCGATCTGCGAACGATTGCGACCGTCAGTGCGCACGCCAAACCGGTTTACACGGTCGACGATCGCGGTATCGAAACCGTCGACGGATACCAGGATTACCATCTGCAGCTGAATCCGACGCTCGATCCCACCCGCTACGTCTTGCGCGATCTTTGGATCGATACGACGACCTACGACGTGCGCCGCGCCGACTACGTCACGACGGATACGAACTTCCCGGGCGCCACCGTGTACCTGACGGTCAATTTCGCGCCGGTCGGGCCGTATTGGATCGCCGCCCGGTGGGTCGCAATCTATCACTTCGAGGGTCCAGGCACGCCGTTCTACCGGGAGCTCAAGGTGGTGGAGATGCGCTTCCCCGAGACGCTGCCGGGTTGGCTCTGGAACCAGCACGACTACGACGAGCACCGGCGCGAGCATACGCCCGATCCCCTCGAGCACATCTTCGACGCTACTGCCGCACCCTAACTAGAACGGCGCCTGCGCAACGATGGTGTTGGTGAACGGATCGTAATTCACGTTGCGCAGGTTCAAAACGACATAAAGTTGCTTGAGGCTGGGATCTGCGGGCTGCCCGATGTCGCGAAAGATGATAAAAACTCTTTGGTCGCCGCGGCCGGTTCGCGCCATCGTATAACGCAGCTGGGGCCTGTCAGCAGGCGTTGCCCGACGAAGAGTCTCTGCAATTTCATGACGGTGACTGCGCGCGAACGCCGGTGCCCCACTTGAAAGGTAGGCACTGGCTAAATATCCAGCACGCAGCGGTATTAGCGAAGACGCCTGCGGGCGGGCTGTTGCCCCAGTGGACGAATTGTGAGAACACGCGAGCAATGTTGCTGATGCGGCGAGCGCGGACCACAATCTGTAAGCCGTTAGAAAATTCAAGGGTGCGGGCACGCCGTTTTACCGGGAGCTAAAGTTGGTGGAGGTGCGTTTTCCCGACACGCAGCAGGGTTGGCTGTGGAAATCAGCACGATTACGACCAGCACCGGCGCGCGTGCGCGCCCGATCCCCTAGAGCACATCTTCGACGCTACCGCCGAACCCTGGGCGTAAATTGTGGCGAAGGCTGGGGCACGACCGTGTTGGTCTTTGGATCGTAATTCCCGTTTCGCATATTGACAATGACATAGTATCGACTAAGTCCGGGCTGCGTTGGCTGCCCGACGTCCAAAAAGATTACGAAGACCTTGGGATAACTCGAGCTCAAGTACGCCATCGTATAACGCAACCGCTTCTTGTTTGCGGCTGAAGCGTGGAGCAACGCCTCGGCGATCTCGCTGCGATGCGGCTTTGAGAAAGCGGGCGCCGATTTAGAAAGATAGTCCACGGCCGGATAACCCGCAAAGAGCGAGGGCGAAGGGGAGCTCGCCCGCTGGCCATTCGCCGGCGCGGCGAAGGCGGCCACCGCAAGCCCGGCCACCAGGATGAAGCGGACCATGCCGGGCTGGTTGGCTTCCCCTGACTTGTGCCCTTGCGGGGCGGGAGCCGGTTTGGGAGAATAGCATCCCGTTACCACCTTAAAGAGGAAGCCAGCTTGGCCAAGATGATCGAGCGTCCGGCGGCTGCGGGCCGAACCGGCCCCGGCTCGGGCGCAGTCGACCGAACGATCTCGGACGTCCCGCTCAAGACCGTCTACGAACCCCAGGACGCGCCGCACGTCGAGCCGCTCCCGGGCGAATATCCGTATACCCGGGGCATCCACCCGAACGGCTATCGCGATCGGCTCTGGACGATGCGGCAGTTCGCCGGTTTCGGCAATGCCAAGCAGACCAACGAGCGCTACCACTTCTTGCTTGCCCAAGGCCAGCATGGTCTGTCGGTCGCGTTCGATATGCCGACGTTGATGGGCTACGACTCCGATGCGCCGCAGGCGCGCGGGGAGGTCGGTAAGTGCGGCGTCGCGATCGACTCGCTGCGCGACATGGAGACGCTGTTCGACGGCATCGACATGGCCGATATCACGACCTCGATGACGATCAACGGGCCGGCGGCCATCGCGGTGGCGCAATATATCGCGGCCGCGGAGAAGAAGGGCATCTCGCGCAAGCTGCT
>DATKPZ010000045.1:0-6338 GCA_035523815.1 Alphaproteobacteria bacterium | reverse complement strand
TCATACGAGCGAGATCGTCTCCTTGGGTTTCGGATGCGCGGCCAGCGAGGCGAGTAACGCGTCGGCGAGGTGATCGCACACCGGGTCGTCGATCTCTTCGACGTTGCCCTCGTCGGCGAGCTGCGCTTTGCGCGGGTCGATCGGGATGCGTGCGAAAAGCGGCGCCTGTGCGAGCTGCGCGACGCGATCCGCATACGACGGCCCGAACACGTCATATTTTGTACCGGTATCCGGTGCAACGAAGTACGACATGTTCTCAACGACGCCGAGGATCGGCTTCTTGAGTTGATGGACCAGGTTCGCAGCTTTGCGCACGATCATCGTGGCGAGCGCCTGCGGCATCGTGACCAGGACGACGCCGTCGACCGAGAGCGACTGCAACACGGTAAGCGGCGCGTCCGACGTCCCCGGCGGAAGGTCGATCAGAAGCACGTCGAGATCGCTCCACATCACCTGCTCGTAGAACTGCCGGATGACGCCGGAGAGAATCGGCCCGCGCCAGATCATCGCGGTGTCTTCTTTATCAGTCAGCAGGTTGGAGCTGACGACTTCGATCGCGCTGCGCGAGACGGCGGGCACCATCAGCGGCTGCGGATTGCCCTGCGGCGTCTTCGGAGCATTGGGATCGGCTTCGATTGCGAGCGGCGTGTGCAGTCCGAAAAGTTTGGGGATCGAGGGTCCGGTGATGTCGGCATCGAGAATGCCGACGCTCAGATGCTTGCGGCGCAGGCCGAGCGCGAGCAGTGCGGTCACGAGGGACTTGCCGACGCCGCCCTTGCCGGACATGACCGGCACCACGTGCGCGATTTTTGCGCGCCCGCTAAATGCGCCGGGGGCGCGGCGCGCCGGCGTGCGATCTTCGTTCGAGATCAGCGGAACGAAGCCCGAGAGCCGGGCTTGCCCGAGCGCGGCGACGATCGGCTCGACGCGCAGGCCATGGGCCTTTGCGCCTTGCTCGATGGTCTCGTATTTGCTCACGCCGCAGCCGGAACAGCCGAGTCCGAACTGGGTGAGCACGTCGGCGGCGATAGGCAGGGCGTTGACCAGGTCTTTGATGTTGGTCTGCGGGGCGATCTCGATCTCGATGTGGGGCATGAGGCGTCCTATTCGCGTATGACAAAAAGGCGCCCCCGTGGATTCCGCTTCGCGGAATCTGTAACGTTCAGCCCTGCGCCTGAGCTCAGGGCCGATCCGTGGGGACGCCTCTCCGTTGCTTCTCCTATTGAAGGGTCAGCGGTAGCTCTGCCGTGAGGCAAAGCAGTCCCGGCAATACACCGGGCGGTCATTGCGCGGCTGGAACGGAAGGTCCGCCCGCTGCCCGCACTGACTGCACGTTGCCTGGAACATCTCGCGACGGGTGTAGCTGCTGCTCGCGGTCTGCGGCTGGCGCGCTTTGCGCACCGCTCGGCAATCCGGGCAACGGCTGGGCTTATTAGTAAAGCCCTTCATCGCGAAGAATTCTTGTTCGCCGGTCGTAAACGCGAACTGGCGTCCGCAATCAACACAACCGAGCGTTTCATCTCTGTACATGAACGAGTCTCCTATCTCTCTATTTGTCTTTGGGTTCGACTCGCTCGTGGACTTAGGATAAAGCTCGACTACGGAATTCGAAAACCTGGAACGTACCCTACAACCGCAGGAGTCGGCCAAGGGTTGCAGCCCGGCGGAAGCAGTAGTCGGCGAGGGGCTTCCGCGAAGAGCGCGAGGTGAAGCAGGCGCTATCTTTAGGAGAACGAGCCGAAGCGGTCCTGGCCGGGGGCTGCGATTCGCCGGTGCGCTCGGGTTGGGCGGTCGGCGGTCCGATGTTCGTGCAGTCGCGCGCCCAGGGCGCCTACGCGTTCGATGAGGACGGACGCCGTTACATCGACTACATCATGGCCTACGGACCGCTGCTCTTTGGGCATACGCACGCGGCGCTCACAACCGGACTCGACGAGCTGGCGGAGCACGGTTTCGTGTGGGGCACGACGCACCCCGAGGAGGTCCGTCTGGCCGAACGGATTCGCGCTCACCTGCCCTCGATGGAGCGCCTGCGCTTCGTCACGACCGGAACCGAGGCGGTGATGAGCGCCATTCGCGTTGCGCGCGCCTTCACCAAACGTTCGTTGATTCTGAAGTTTGCCGGCAACTACCACGGCCACTCGGACTTCGCGTTGCTCGACGCCGGGGCGTCCGCGCATACGTCGAACGCGCAGGCCGGGGGCATCCCGGAAGGCGTGATGCGGGATGTCGTCGTCGCGCGCTATAACGATCTTGCGAGCGTCGATGCCCTGCTTCGAGGTCGCGAGCGCGAGCTGGCGGCGATTATCGTGGAACCGATCGTCGGCAATATGGGCTACGTCACGCCGGTTGCCGGATTCTTGGAAGGCCTCCGCGAGAGAACGCAGCGTCATGATGCCTTGCTGATCTTCGACGAGGTGATCACGTGGTTGCGCTTTGGCCTCGGCGGCGCGCAGGCGCTCGTGGACGTTATGCCCGACCTCTCGGCGATCGGCAAGATCATGGGCGGCGGTGCGCCGATTGCCGCCTTCGGCGGAAGAGAAGACGTGATGGCGGTGCTTGCACCGGCGGGCGGCACGTTTACCGGCGGAACGCACGGGGGCAATCCCTTTTGCGTCGGCATGGCCCACCGCGTGCTCGATCTGCTGGAAGCGCACCCCGAGTACTACGCGCAGATGCGTGTCTTGGCCGAGCGCCTGGCCGGCGGCATCCGCGCGATCTTCCGCGAGCGCGATCTTCCGTACGCCGTCGTTCAGCATGAGTCGATCGTCGATTTCAAGTTTCGCCCGGGTCCGCCGAACCGAAATTACGACGACGCCCGCGCTGCAGATAAACAGAAGTACGCCGCCTATTGGCACGCGATGTTCGATCGCGGTATCTTGCTTCCGCCAAGTCAAAATGAAGTGATGTTCGTTTCGACCGCGCATGCCCGCGAAGACATCGACGAAACCCTCCACGCGATCGAGGCCTCGCTGCCGCCTGATTAGAGTTTGAGGAAAGCAGCCGAGGGTCAGCGTCTTTCGGGCGGGTTATTTCGTTTCTTGCTCGTTATGCGTAAACAACTTCTCGCCGCGTTCGCGGCACTTGCCTTCCTCGCTCCGATCGCGGCGGCCGCTCAGGACGCGCCGTCGTACGCGCAGCCCGAGGTCCAATCGGCGTACAACGACCAGCAGATCCGCGGGCGGATCGCGAGTTTCGACGGCGGCTATAATTTAACGGTCCAGGATGACCGCGGCTACGTTGACGACGTGCAGTTGCACGACGGCACGATCATTAATCCGACCGGTCTCACCCTGGCGCCGGGTATGGTGGTGAGCATCCTCGGCTACAACGCGGGGTCCTACTTCGCGGCGAACGAAGTCGACACGCCCTACACGTACTACGCCGGCGTGCCTTACTATGCCGGCCACCCGTGGAACTACTACGGCCCCTCGATCAGTTTGGGCTTTTTCTTCGGCAACGCAGGCTGGTGGCACGGCGGATATTTCGCGCCGGGACGCTACCACTACGTCGGGAATGCGCGCGTCTACGACAACGTCCGGGTGAACAACGTTTACCGCTACGGAACCTGGCACGGTCGCACGTACGTCGCGCCGCGCTCGCGCGGCGGCTACTATCCGCGCGGACAGTACCACGACGGACGCCCGCCGCGCTACTAGCGGGAACTAGGCCGTCCGGCCCGCGACGGTCGCTGCTGGGCTGTGTGACCACGCCATATGAATCGCTGGTTATGCGCGGTCGGACGGTGCCGGTACCACGCAAAAGGCGCATGCGCAATGGAATACGTTGCGGCCGTGAGTGCTTCGGACGCCGTCGGCATGACCTTGGCGAAGTCGCGAATACGCGCCTGAACCGCCTGCAGCGTCGTCACCGTCACGTAGGTGTACGTGTCGCTGTAATACGAGTCCCAGTTATTATCGATACCCAAATACCACGCGATGGCGGAGCCGTTGACCTGGTTATACGTCCAGAACCAGTCATATCCGTACCACCCTTCGTTATAATCCTCGAAATCGAAGTAATCGGCGGTCGTCTGGTTTTCGTTGCAGATCTCACCCACGCCGTTGAGGTAGTAGTGCTTAATTTTCTCGGTAAGATAAAGCGGCATCCAATTAGACATCGGGTCGGCAGCCACGATGTTCTCGTCAACCTCGGTCAGCGGTGGATTCGAAGCGGGGACGAGCCCGCTCTGGACGGCGCATGCCGCGGGAAGCGAGTTGACGCCGCCTTTATTTGTCATGGTGTCGCTCAAGAGCGGACTGGGAGGAACGCCGGTTGTTAGACCGACGGCCGTCCACGGATTGGGCGCCGTGGTTGGTCCCGGAGAAGCAGGATAGAAAAGCGGTGGCCCAGTCGCCGGTGCAGTCAGCGTCACAGCGACGGTCGACGCACCGGGACTTGGCGCGGCGACGGCAATGGCGCCACTGCCGCAGCAGGAGCCGCCGAGGTATTCGTTCGTGTTCAGTGTGTAACTCGCGTTGCCGGAGGCATCGACGGTTAGTTGTGATGTTCCGGGTGGGTTATAGCAATAGCCGCAATTGAGTGCACTGAAGGTATCCGTGTATGACCCGTTGCTCGCGTATGCGTACGAGTCGGTATCGCCGTCAGTATCCGCAAAGGTTGTCGTGCACGTGCCCGAGCCGGTGTAAACATTCCAGCTTGCCGGGAACGGAACAATGAGCATCTGCGCGTAAGGCGCGGCACACATCTGCACGAGGCTTTCTACGGGGAAATCTCCTTGCGTAGCGGCGTACGAATATGCGGATCCGTTCGCGGCGTCGGAATAGCCGGCAAGCCCTAGCGCTACACCGCTACTTTGCGTCGACCAGTCATAGTAGGTTACGGCAGGTGAGGATCCTGGCGCGCTCAAGGCCGACGAGATTCCCATCAGGTTGATGCTCGAGCTCGTGAGTTGCCCGCTCACGCCGATTAGGTTCGAGACGCCATTGAACGTCTGCCCGGTCGAGATTGCTACGGGGTAGCTTGTTGAGACAGGGTCCGGCGATGCCGTAGCCGTCGCATTCTGGCTGTACGTTTGGGACTCATCTGTTACCCCGAACGTCACCGAACCAGATTGGGCGAAGTAATTTGAGGCCGGAAAGAAACTGGCACTGGTAATGTTCGACGCGGATACGCCGGACGCGCTCGCGCCGATCGTTGCGGCCGCCGACATCGTTCCGCCCTTATACGTCAGGCTCGCGGTATCGCTCGAGGAAATCAGCTCGCCGGCCGGCGGGTTGTCCGAACCCGAGGTCGTGATGGACGTTTGCGCGGAAGCGTCCGTGTCGCTGAGCGTGATCGGACTCGCGTACGTGCCCAGGATCGTGTTGCCTTTGGAATCCTCGGCTTGCACGGTGATGGGATAGGTTGCCGCAACCCCAGCTACGCCGGATGTCACCGAAATGACGAGTTTCGCGACTGTACCCGTGAGCGTTACCGGGGCGCTGACGACGCTTCCGCTCGTCGTGGTGAGCGAGACATTCCCTTCGGCGATCACACTGGTCCCGTTGTACACGGTGACGGTGTAGATCAGCGTGCCGACGGGTGCGCTGAGATTGAATGCACACGAAAGCTGATTGTCGACCGAGCTGCACGCGCTATTTGAGGTGGAAAGCGTTTCGGTCACCGGGGTGCCCGTGTAGGAGGTTCCGTTGACCGAGTCTATGGTGAAGGTTACCGAGGTCGCGTTTGAGGGGACCACGACCTTTGGCCGCACTCGCATCGCCGTCGACGGCCCCGGCACGATCACCAAGAACGAGACCGTGGAGGATTGTGTCTGGGCGGGCGGCGTGCCCGGGACGGAGACCAGGTAGGGTCCGCCCTGGCCGCCATTGCACGCGGCGAATGCTAAAATGACTAGAGTCAGAAACGCAAACTGAATCTGCCGCATCTACCACATCCTCGTTACGGAAAACGTCGTACTGCGGCAATTTCAGCGGCGAAGAGAGCGAGCCCTACATTGCTCCGGGGTCCACAAGTTCTATCGTCCGCCCTTCCGTAGCGCCGGGCGCGGATTTTCAGAATCTGAGGGTATAATCGCCCGGTGAAACCCGCTTCGATTCGGTTCTGGTATGGTATTGCCGCAGCGGTCATCGCTGCCGCGATCGCCGACCCGATGATCGAATCTGTCTCCAATGCGGGCTGGTTCGGTCCCGGAATCCTGACCGATCACTCGAACCTCGACGTGCTGCCGGCGCTGATCTGCGGGGCGATCTTCGTCGCGTGCTTCCTCACGCTGCGGGTTCGTCGCGACGCGCTTGCACGTTTGGCCTGTTTGTCTGCACGCACGACCGTGCGTATCCTGCGTCGTTTCCGCGCGCTTGCGACGCGCGCGCTGC
>DATKPZ010000044.1:0-6117 GCA_035523815.1 Alphaproteobacteria bacterium | reverse complement strand
TCGAGATTGAGTTCCCGCATGTCGGGCGGGAGGAGACGATCCAGCAGCACGTCGAGCGCGCGCTCGGCTAGAGCGCGTTCGGTGCCTTCGATCACGACCAGGTTGCCGATCTTCGGCGACTTGTCGATGAACTCGTAATATTTCACGAGGCGAAGACGCGCGCGTTCGGGCGCAATTCCAAGGCGGGAATCGATTCGTGATACGGCGCGCGAATCACGCCGTACTCGGTGACGAACGCCGTGATCAGATGGCCGGGCGTGACGTCGAAGGCGGGATTGTAGACCTGCGCGCCGGCCGGCGCCACCGCTGTGCCGCCGAACGCGGTCACTTCGCTTGCGGCGCGCTCTTCGATGTGAATCGACGCTCCGGATTCGATGGTGAAATCGAACGTCGACCGCGGCGCGGCGACATAAAAGGGAATGCCGAAGTGCGCGGCCAGAATCGCAAGACCAAACGTGCCGATCTTGTTCGCGGTATCGCCGTTGCGCGCGATGCGGTCGGCGCCGACGATGACGAGGTCGACGTTTTTTCGCGCCATCGCGAGCGCGGCCGCGCCGTCTACTTGGAGCGTCGCGTCGACGCCCGCCTGCGCCAGCTCGAAATACGTCAGCCGCGCGCCTTGCAACAGCGGCCGCGTCTCGTCGACAAATACATGCGGATGTTTCCCGGCGCGCTGCGCCGCGATGATCACGCCCAGCGCCGTGCCGCCGCCGGCGGTGGCGATCGGCCCGGTGTTGCAGTGGGTGAGAATTCGCGCATCCCTTGGAATGAGGTCGAGGCCGGCGTCGGCGATCGCGGCATCCATCGCGAGCTGCTCGCGGTGAATCGCCTGCGCCTCGGCACGCATGTCGGCTGCGGCCAGCACGCGATCGACCGCCCAGGCGAGATTCACCGCCGTCGGGCGCGCGTTGCGGATCCGCTGCGCGGCCGCGGCGAAGGCCTCGTCGCTCGCGATGGTGTCGCGCAGCATCGCCACGCCGTAGGCACCAAAGACGCCGATCGCCGGAGCTCCGCGCACCGCAAGGGTCTTGATGGCCTCTTCGATCTCCTCGACGGTGGACGCGCGTTTGCGCTCGATCGCGTGCGGAATCAGCCGCTGATCGACATAGGTCAACGCCTCGCCGTCAAAGGCGACGGCCAGGAGTTCATCGGGAGAGGTGGCCATGGTGGGAACCCCTTTCGGGATTCCCTACGGTCAAACCCCGGCCGGGACTTGGGCGGTGTAACAGGTACGGCAGTACACCGGCCGATCGCCGCGCGGGCGGAACGGAACGGTGGTGTTCACGCCGCATGAGGCACACACGGCCTCAAAACTGGGGCGGGCTCCAGACGGAGCGGGGGCATGGTCGCCGTTCTGCGCCCGGCGCGCCTGACGGCATTCGCGGCAACGCTGGGGTTGATTTTGAAAGCCTTTTTCGGCGAAGAACTGCTGCTCGCGTGCGGTAAAGACGAACTGGTTCCCGCAGTCCTTGCATGTGATCATCTTGTCTTCCACAGGGTCGGAGCCTCCGGAGCTATCTACCGTTAAGGCCAGGTAAAGTGCGACTTTAGTAAGGCTGCTCCCTCCCGCACTAGGCCGGAATTCCCCAGCTCTTCTTCAGCGCCGCCTACGCTGTAGAACATGGTGCTGCCGTGGGTTCCCACCGTGCTTGTGGGTGAGCGTTTGCCGTCGGATCCGGTCTTACGGGATCAGAACGGCCGCGCGCTGCGCTGGAGCCAACTGAACGGTAGGGCTTTTGCGGTCACGTTCATCTATACGCGCTGCCGTGAGAGCGCGGAGTGTCCGGCGACCAGTGCCAAGTTCGCCGAACTGCAACACGAAATTCCGGCCTCAGCACGGCTGGTCGAGGTGACGATCGATCCGGGCTACGATCGTCCCGCGGTCTTGCGCCGCTACGGGGCGATGTTCGGCGCCGATCCCTCGCGATGGACGCTGGCCACCGGTGATCCGCAAACGGTGCTCACCCTCGCGAAGCGCTTCAGCGTGCTCGTTTCACCCGGCGCGCAGTCCGGCCAGCTCGAACACGGCGAGGCGATCGCGATTTTCGACACGCACGAACGCTTGGTCTCGCTCATCGCGGGGAACAGCTGGCAGCCGCGCGAGATTCTCGCCGAATTGCAAAGCGCAAGCGGGGAGCGCTCGAGTTTCTTCGATCGGGCGACGCTGTGGTTCCGCAATTTCGGAATCGCCTGCGGCGCGGTGTTGACCGCCGGCGACCGCTTCTCGCGCCCGCTTACGATTGCCGTGCTCCTCGCGATGTTTGCGCTGATCGCCGGAGCATCGGTGGCACTTACCCGAACGTTGCGCGACCTGTAAACGTTAGGAGCGGAAGCCTGCGCGCGGAAGTTTGTTCGGCACGTTCGCGAGCGTCGCCGCGGCAATCGCTGCTTCGTAGCCTTTGTCGCCTCGCGCCGGATCGGCGCGCTCCTGCGCTTGCGCCAGATTCTCGGTGGTGAGCACGCCGAACCCGATCGGCACGCCGGTCGCGAGCTGCACGTCCATGATCCCGCGCGCACATTCGCCCGCGACAAAATCGAAATGCGGCGTGTCGCCGCGAATCACCACGCCCAGCGCGACGATCCCGTCGTAGCGGACGGCCTCGATCAGCTTGCGAGCGGCCAGCGGAATCTCGAAGCAGCCGGGCACCTCGACCAGGTCGATGTCGTCGCGCGAGACGCCGCAATCGGCCAAGGCGCGCTGCGCGCCGTCGATCAGCCCATCGGTCAATTCACGATAGAACCGCGCGGCGACGATCGCAAAACGACGGCCCGCGCACTGCGGCGCGGGCTGTTGCGTTCCGTTCGATCCGTCGGGCTTCACGAAGCGACGGTCTCGTCGAACATATGCCCGAGCTTCGCGCGTTTGGTCGCCATGTAGCGCTTGTTGTGCACGGTCGGCGCGGTCTGCATGCCGACGCGACCAACGATCTTGATGCCGTAGCCCTCGAGGCCGAAGATCTTGCGCGGATTGTTTGTGATCAGGCGCAGCTCTTTGATGCCCAGATCCGCCAGAATCTGCGAGCCGATGCCGTAGTCGCGCTTGTCGACCGGCAAACCCAGTGCGAGATTGGCCTCGACCGTGTCGGCGCCGTGATCTTGCAACTCGTAAGCGCGCAGCTTGTTGGCCAGGCCAATGCCGCGGCCTTCTTGCCGCAGATACAGAAAGACGCCGCGCCCTTCTTTCGCGATCATTTCCATCGCGCCGTCGCGCTGCGCAGCGCAGTCGCAGCGAATCGAATGAAGCGCATCGCCGGTCAAACATTCGGAGTGCACGCGAACGAGCACGTCCTTGCCGCTGCTAATGTCGCCCATGATCAGGGCGACGTGGGTATTGCCGTCGATGGTGGTCTCGTAGGCGACGCCCTTCCAATCTCCGGTGGTCGTGGGCAGATTGAATTCGGCGACGCGTTTGACAAGTTTTTCGGTACGCATACGGTAAGCGATGAGATCCTTCACGGTGATGAGCCGAAGGTTGTGCCGATCGGCATACTCCCGTAACCCGTCGAGGCGCTCCATCGTTCCGTCTTCGGCCATGATTTCGCAGATCACGCCCGCGGGATAGAGTCCGGCCATCCGCGCGAGATCGACCGACGCCTCGGTTTGACCCGCGCGCACCAGCACGCCGCCCTCGCGCGCGCGCAGCGGAAAGGTGTGACCGGGACGCAAAAAATCTGCGGGCGACGCATCGGGATCGAGGAGTTTCTTGATCGTCGCCGAGCGATCGTGTGCGGAGATTCCCGTCGTCGTCAGACCGCGTGCCTCCACCGAGACGGTAAAGGCCGTCTCGTGCACCGCGGTATTGTCGCGCACCATCTGCGGAATCTGCAAATCGTCCAGGCGCGACCCGAGCAGCGGGACGCAAATCAATCCGCCGGCTTCTTTGCGCATGAAATTGATCGCTTCGGGCGTGACTTTCTCCGCAGCCATCACGAGATCGCCTTCGTTTTCGCGATCCTCGTCATCCAGCACCACGACCATCTTGCCCGCGCGAATATCTTCGATGGCATCGGGAATCGAATCGAACGGCGACTCGCGACCCGACGGGGAGGGCGCCAGCTCGGGCAGCACCGCGGTCAGCCGCTGTAAGGTGCGATACGAGGGCTCGCGCCGGCCGGCGCGCAGCAGCGACACCGCCGACTCCGTGATCCCGGCCTTGACGGCCAGCTCCGAGGCGGAAAGCCCGGCGGCCTCCAGCGCGGCGTTGAGGTTCGCGGCAAATTCACTCATAGGAACCCACCGTAGGCCTGGGCTTGACAAATGTCAAGCCACCTTTGTCACCCGGGCTTTGCCCACAAAGGCGGGTTTGCTCGTGGTTAAGTGGGCAGGCGCCGAATTTTATGGGCAACCGCTACGCCCGAGGGCCGTACGCCTCGAATACTTCGTTGGGGCCGTGCACGACGAAGCCGACCTTCGCGCCGGACTTGCGCTGTGCGGCAATCGCTTTAGCGGTCCGAATCAGAGGAACGGGTACCGCCACCAGGATCGCATCCCGCAGGTGCGGAGCCGCTGCAAGAACCTGCTCGAGGAACTGCTCCGCGTCATTGCGCGACAGGAAGAAAGCGGATGACTTCAGTTCCCCGATAGTTCGGACTCGGGACGTTAAGCCGAGCGCCCGTTGCCACGTCGAGGATCACCCAGGCGTTATCGTTCTCCCCGAACTCCGCAAGGATCGCGTCTATGTCAATGGGCCGTGTCATGGGGCACATTTCTCCGGTTGTCAATTTGCGGCCTCGGCGCATTCGCTAAATGAAAAGGGCCGGGAGTGCTCCCGACCCATCCGTAGCTCACTACGAGCCCAGCCTGCTAAGTCTTCAGATTGTAGCACGCCGGGCGGCGCTCTCACGACGTGTCGTCGGTATAGCACGCAGTGGATGCTCGGAGCCTCATTTCGATCTGGGAATCGACCCGTCAATCTCCATGAGCTTAATCTCATGTTCAGGCTGCTCAAGTTCGTCATGGAGCTTCGAGGCCAGTCCGTGAAGGCGCGGCTTCCACTCTTTTGGAGGATTCGGAATGTATTCATTCAGATTTACCGCCAGGGTTTCCGCATGGCGCTTTAGTTCATAAATGCGGGCCGAAGAAAGCTGTGCCATGTCCTCGTTATAGCACAGACGGTATCGGTCCGGGGACTCCCGATTCTTCACCCCGGCCCTTCGGCTCTCGTCGGCACCTCAAACAGCCGGCGCCTTTGGCTCAGCAACGCCGCGTGCTAATTTCTGGATCGTGTCTTTTCTACACCACCCGATACCCACGCCGTTCTATGCGTTCGACGAGCAAAAGGTTTCATGTGTTAGCAGAGGCGGCACCATGACGCCCCTAAAGACCAAGAAGATCACGATGGTCATTGAGGTAGTTCCAAGCCCACGGCTGGATGTTATATGCGAACCCGGAAACAAGATGCCCGACGTCCGAGGACCGGTAGATGATGGTCTCTTGTTCGAGCCCCTTGACCACTCCATCGGTAATGTCGAAGTACCGTGTTCGAGTCTGGCCTTTGATGTAAGCCCGGAGGATTTGTTTCTCCTCGACTGTGAGGCTATGAAGTCGCTTCTTTCTGGATCGCCGCAAGCGGTAGTCGTTGATTTTGCTTCCCAACGCGCCGATGCCGCTAGCGATCGTAAGCGCTATGCAGAGCAACAAGATCACACCAAAGTACGGCTTACCTTCATTCCGATATTTCAGCATGCCGAGTTTGTTCACAACGGAATCGGGCGAGAAGAGAACAATCGCCACTACGATTCCGATTGCGACACTATATCTGAGCGGTTGCCTAAGAAGCTCAAAAAGGGGTTTCACGAAGCCGTCAAAGCTCATAGGCGCTGAACCACGCTACAAGACCGATCATCACGACGCCTTCCAAAACTCCGCCTCGATTCCCAACTCATAGGCCGATTGCACACCATGGATCGCCGACTCCTTGCGCATCGCGGCACATGGCGCGACTCTATCACGGGTGACAAGCCCGTGCCCGAACCTCCAGCGGTTTCTTTTCGGTAAAGCCGCGTGATGCCGACCGTCGCTCTGGGAGCGAACCAACAGGTGCTATGCTTAGCACCCAAAGTTCCGATACAGTGGATATGGGGAGGGCCCGAGGATATACCTCGGGCCCTTGTTTGC
>DATKPZ010000043.1:0-17976 GCA_035523815.1 Alphaproteobacteria bacterium | reverse complement strand
CATCGTCGGCGTCGCGCAGCAGCACCTCTCGATCATCGAATCGCTGCAAAAATTCACGCTGCTGACCGTCGGCGAAGGCATCGTGACGCAAGTCCCGGCGCTGTTGATCTCGACGGCCACCGGCATCATCGTCACGCGCGCCGCGGCCGAAACGGACTTCGGCAGCGACATCGTCAAACAGCTCACGGCGCAGCCGCGTGCGCTCTTGATCGCGGCGATCATCACCGGCCTCTTCGGCCTCGCGGGGCTCGACCGCTGGCTCTTGCTCTTGACCTCGGTTATCCTCTTCATCATCTATTTCGCGCGGCGCGAGGGCGCCGCCGAAGCTGCGGCGGAGCGCAAGATCGCGCAAACCAAAGCCGGCGCGCCGGGATCTCCGGGCGCACAGCCCGCCGGGAAGAGCGCGGAGAGCGTCGTGCCGCTGCTCTCGTACGATCCGATGGAGCTGGAAATCGGCTTTGGGCTCATTCCGCTGGTGGACGTGAATCAAGGCGGCGATCTGCTCGAACGCATCACCCTCATCCGCCGGCATGCCGCGCGCGACTTGGGCATCGCGGTTCCGCCGATCCGCGTGCGCGATAACTTGCAGCTGCGTCCCAACAGCTATCTGGTCAAGATCTACGGACTGGAGGTCGCACAGGCAGAGGTCATGGTGAGCCGTCTCCTCGCCATGAACCCCGGGACGGCGACCGCGCCGATCGACGGCATTCCGACGACGGAACCCGCTTTCGGACTCCCGGCGCTGTGGATCGCCGAGAACGCGCGCAGCGAGGCCGAGATGGCGGGCTATACCGTCATCGATCCGACGAGCGTGATCGCCACGCATTTGACGGAACTGATCAAAGCGCACTCGCCCGATTTACTCGGCCGGCAAGAGACGTCGGCGCTGCTCGATAACATCAAGTCACACTATCCCGTGGTGGTCGACGAGCTGGTTCCCGGGCTGCTCACGGTCGGCGAAGTGCAGCGCGTCCTGCAAAACCTGTTACGCGAGCGGATTCCGATTCGCAACCTTGTGATGATTCTCGAAACCTTGGCGGACGCGGCGCGCGTGAGCAAAGACGTCGACTTTCTTACCGAAAAGGTCCGTGCGGCACTGGCGCGCCACATTTCGGCCGAGTACGCTGAGAACGGTCTGCTCTCGGTGATCACCGTCGATCCGCGGCTGGAGTCACTCCTTTCCGAAGCGGTTCGCCGAGGCGAGGATGCGTTTGCGCTGCTCGACCCGAATACCGTGTCAAGGATCTACACGTCGTTGACGCGGCAGATCGCGGTGGCGCAGAACGCCGGTTTACAGCCGATCGTTTTGTGTTCGCCATCCGTTCGTTTGGCGCTCAAAAGGCTCACCGAACGCGCGGCGCCACAATTGGTCGTTTTATCCTATTCGGAGATTGCGCCGGGGCTACGGGTTGAGTCGATTGGCCAGATCACCGCGACAGAGGAAACCGCGGAAGCAAAAAGCTGATGTTCAAATCGATCTTCGGAGGCCGCGGGGGAGGCATTTCCCCGAACAAACTTCCCCAGCTCCACTCGTTCGTCGACGTGGTCGTCGGCGGCCGGCCGGCCCGGTCGGTCACGGTCGAATCCGTGGGCGCCAAAGGGGTCGTGACCCGCGATGCGCTGGGACGCGTGGGCGAGACGGCCATCCTCATCTACAACGCCACCGCGGGGCGCTTTCGCATGGAGACCAAGATTGCGGCGGTCTCGGCCTCGGCCACCCAGTTCGATCCGCCGCGCCGGCTGAGCCTCATCGCCGCCGCCGCCGGCGCGCAGAAGCGTCAAAGCGTCCGCCTCGACGCCATCGTGACCGGGGAATGGCGGTTCGCGCCCGGAGGGGTGGGAACGGGCGAGTTCGTTAAAGCCACGATCCGGGACATCAGCCGCGGCGGCTGCTCGCTGATCATCGATCGGGAGCTGCGGCCCCACACCAGCGTCGAGGTTCGGATGGCGCTCAAGCCCGAGAGCCCGCCGATGACCCTCCTCGGCGAAGTGATGCGCCACGAGAAGATCAAGAGCTCCGGGAAATTCTCCCATGGGCTGCGGTTTCACGGGATGCGCCCCGGTGAAGACCAGGCGATCATCGAGTTCATCAACCGCCGCCAGGCCGATCTGCGTAGCCGGGGATTAGCCTGACCTATCTATAAAGTACCCCTATCCTTTGGCCGATTGAGTTCAAAGGATCGAGTCGTGTTTTTAGCACTTCGTCTTGGGAGCATTGGATGAGCAAGCGAGTCCTCATCGTCGACGACGCCGTCGTCATGCGGATGATGATCAAGGGGATCCTTTCCAAGAACGGCTTTGAAGTCGTTGGAGAGGCCCAGAACGGCGTTGAGGCGGTCGAGAAGTACAAGCAGCTTCAGCCCGACCTCGTGACGATGGACATGGTCATGCCCGAGATGGACGGCATCACCGCGGTCAAGCAGATCGTCGCCTCCGATCCCAACGCCAAGATCATCATGTGTACCTCGATGGGCCAGCAGGCGCTGGTCGTCGAGGCGATTCAAGCCGGCGCGAAGTCGTTCATCACCAAGCCCTTCCAGCCGCCCAAGATCCTCGAAACCATTCAGAAGGTGCTCTCATGAGCGGCGGCGGCATGCAACTCAACGACCTCCAAAAAGACGCGCTCAAGGAGGTCGGCAACATCGGCGCAGGTCACGCGGCGACCGCGCTCTCCCAGTTGCTCAACACCAAGATCAATCTTTCCGAGCCGCGCATCGACGTGATCAAGTTCCGCGACCTTGCCTCGCGCGTGGGTCACGAGAACCGGACGGTCGCCGCGCTGCACATGTACGTTCGCGGCGAGGCGCCCGGACAGATGGTGGTGCTGTTCGATCGCGAGCAGGCGCTGGATTTCGTGAGCCAGTTCTTGCATCGGGTGATCGGCGACATTCAGATCTTCGATTCGATCGCGGATTCGACGCTCAAGGAACTGGGCAACATCATCGCGGGCTCGTACCTCACCGCGATCATCCAGCTCACCGGATCGAACTTGCTGCCCTCGGTGCCCACGCTTTCGTACGGCACGGTGCAGGCCGCGTTCCGCACGCTGATGTCGATCCTGCCCGATCAAGACGTCTTCCTCATCGAGTCGAGCTTCCTCGACAAAGAGAAAGAAGTCGCCGGACAGTTCATCCTGATACCTGAGACCGGATCGCTCGGACCGTTGCTCTCGGTCTTTGGCGTAGAGTAAGTCATGTCCGACGAACTCTTTAATCGAGAAGAGTTCATCTCATATTTTCGCGACGAGGCTGAAGAGCTGCTTCAGCAAATCGACGCGGACTTGCTCAAGCTCGAAGAGTTCGTTCAGACGGGCGAGACCGATCCCGAGATCGTCAACTCGCTGTTTCGCGCGCTGCATACGGTCAAGGGCAGCGCCGGCATGCTCGGGTTCACCGACGTTCAGGGTCTTGCGCACAAGCTCGAGAACCTCTGCGATCTGCTGCGCAAGGATCGTATGCCGCTCTCCGAAAGCGTGCTCGAGATCCTCTTCTCCGGACGCGACCTGCTCACCGAACTCGTCGAAGCGGCGATCGGCGACCAGCCCTCGCCCACCGGGGTCCAAGAGTACATCGGAAAGCTCGACAAGTTCACCTCGATCTACGAGCAGACCGCGCAGGTCATCGAGGGCCGCACGGGTTCCGAGCAATCGTTCGAAGAGGCGCATGCCGCCGAACAGCAGCAAGCAAGTCCCTCGGACGCCGAGGCGTTCGAGGCCGAAGTGCAACGCCTGCTCGACGAAGCCGCGGCGCAAAAGGCCGCCGCACCCGCCGCGCCGAGCGTGCCCGCGTTCGAAGAAGAGGCCCCGGTCGCCGCACAGCCCGCACCGGTCGTCCCGCCGCCGGCGCCCGAGACGGCGGTGACCAAAGCCGAAGCTCCCGCCGCCGCGTCCAAAGCGGCGGCTGCATCGCCGAACGCCGAACAAAAACGCTCCTCGATTCACCAGACGATTCGGGTCGACATCGAGCGCCTCGACGCGCTGCTCAATCTCGTCGGCGAACTGGTGATCAACCGCACGCGCATTTCGGATATCGCCAACACGCTCGAGCGATTGATGGCCGATAAGGCCAGCACCGCCGGCGCGTCCTCGGGGATCATCGCTCCGCTGGCCAAGGATTTGGCTGATTCAGCCGCGCTGCTCGCGCGCACGACCAACGAGATTCAAGAGTCGATCATGAAAGTGCGCATGGTGCCGATCGGTCAGGTCTTCGACCGGTTCCCGCGCCTGGTGCGCGACGTTGCCAAGGCGCGCGGCAAAGAAGTGCAACTCGTAATCTCGGGTGCAGAGACCGATCTGGACAAGACGATCGTCGACGAAGTCGGCGAACCGTTGATGCACTTGTTGCGTAATAACGTGGACCACGGCATCGAGCCGCCGGACGAACGCGAAAAGCTCGGCAAGGCGCGGGTCGGGACGATCTCACTCAACGCCTATCACGAAGGCAATCAGATCATCATCGAGGTTTCGGACGACGGCGGCGGCATCAACCTCGAAAAAGTACGCGCGCGCGGCATCAAGCAAGGACTCATCTCTGCCGACGACCGCTTGAGCGATCGCGAGATCATCGAGCTGATCTTTACGCCGGGGTTCTCGACCGCCGACGTCGTCTCCGACGTCTCGGGCCGCGGCGTCGGCATGGACGTCGTCAAGCGCAACATCGGCCGCCTCAAGGGCGTCTTCGACGTCGACACGGTTCCGGGGCAAGGCACGCGCTTTACGATCAAATTACCCTTGACGCTGGCCATCATCCAGGCGCTGCTGGTCCGCGTCGGCGAAGAACTGTACTCGATTCCGCTCGATTCGGTCATCGAGTCGCAACGCGTTGAGATGGTCGACGTGCGGACCGTTCACGGGAACGAAGTGATCACGTTACGCGGGCAGGTCGTGCCGCTGGTGCGGATCGCCGAGTTCTTCGAGCTGGGCGGCCAGCGCGACCCCGACAAGGTGATGATCGTGATCGTGGGCTTGCAGGGGCGCCAGGTGGGGCTCGTGGTGGACCAGTTCGAGGGGGAGCAAGAGATCGTCATCAAACCGCTTTCCGATGTTGTCGGCAGAATCGCGGGCATCTCGGGCGCGACGATTCTCGGCAACGGATCGATCTCGCTGATCATCGACGTGCATTCCCTGGTGGGCGAGGCCTACGCCGGTGGAAAAGTTGCTCGCGCAGAATTCTCCGGGGTGTAAGGACATACATCATGGCAGACGGTAGGGAAGAGAAGAAGCAGCAGTTCTCGGGCGAGGTCGTCCAAGTCGTTTCGTTTCGCCTTGGAAGTGAAGAGTACGGCGTCGACATCTCCCAAGTGCAGGAAATCATCCGTATGGTCGAGATCACGCACGTTCCCCGCGCGCCCAAATTCATGGAGGGCGTCATCAACCTGCGCGGTCAACTGATTCCGATCATCGATCTGCGCACGCGTTTCGGCATGAAGCGTATCGACGCGACCAAGAGCACCCGGATCATCGTCACCGAGATCGGCAACAAGCGCGTCGGCATGGTGGTCGATTCGGTGAGCGAAGTGCTCAATATTCCGATCGAGAACGTCGAAGACGCGCCGGAAATGATCGCCGGCGTCGGCACCGAGTACATCCAGGGCGTCGGGAAGATGGACGAGCGGTTGATCATCATGCTCGATCTCACCATGGTGATCTCCGGCGAAGAGAAGCAGGCCCTCGAGCAAGTCAACGAAGCGGTCGCGACATAGACGGTCCGGCCCTCAGCTTGCGCCGTCACGGCAGGCGATCTCACGTGTTCTTGTCGTAGATGAGTCCGATGCGTATTCCCGCCCTGCTCGCGTTGCTCCTGATCGGCGCCACCCCGAGTCCGTCACCCACATTTCTGCCCGAGATCTACCACACGATCTCGAGCCCGATCTGCAGCGCGCTCAAGACGAAATTCCGCCCGGCCGTCGCGATGCTGATCCAAAACGACGCCACGATCGCCAAGAGCCCGGCGCTGTTCAAGGACTATATCGACTTTACCGCGGCCGGAAGCGACGCGGGCCAGAACATGGCGGTGATGCATCTCGAGAATTTGGTGCAGCCGCTGGTTCAAAACACGCTTGCGATTCAAAAGATGCTCGACGACCCGTCGATCTTTCCGGACAACCCGCAGACCCCCGAAGAGAAGGCCCTCGTCGGCCTCAAGGACGCGACGCTCAAGTCGCTCGCCACGCAGCAGGCGTCGATCGACATCATCAACGGCTTCGTGGATACGCAGCAGCTCGCGCAGATGCAGCACGAGGGCATGGGATATCTCGCCTCGCTCACCAACAACGAACAACCGGGCCAGAATCAGCAGCTGCTCACCGACCTGGTCGGTGCGACGCCCGATCCGACCAAGCCGCAGCTCTACGACAATCTCGCGCTTCAAGCCGGGCTTCCGCCCAACCAATACGAAATCGATCCGACTACGATTCCCGGTCTTGCCCTAGGCTACAATCCCGTCGGCAAGCTCAAAGAAGGCGTGGAGTGGACGCAGGCGCAGAACAAAAAAGATGAGGCGCCGCTTGCCAACGCGATCATCGCTACGAGCAAGTACTGCTCGGGTCAACCCGTCCCGCCTCCGTCGCCGAACCCGTAGCCGAGTCCCGTAAAGCGCATCAATCCCTCGAACGGTCCATAGGGCGCGAATGCGTCGCGCCAGAGCGCGCGCGCGCGAGAGAGCGCGTCGTCGCGCTGCATGCGCACGCGTTGCGCGCTCGCGTGCAAATCTTTCGGCATCGCCAGCAGCAACAGATCGCGATCGTGCAGCTCACCGAGCGCGTCTTGCAACTGGCTTAGCCGGCTGGCAGCTTCGAGGAGAGCCGGCTCGCGCGGCGTGTACCGTTCGAGCGCGTAGCGCAATCGCTTGCAGGCAATGCGCAGATCGTGCAGCTCCTTACTGCGCCCACGACGCAGCGCAGGCACGAGGGTAAGCACTTCGGCAAAGCGCACGATCGCGATGCGGCGCATCGCGTCATCGACGCCGCACGAATCGGAAAGATCGACGTGCCGGGCTTTCACACCTTTGGAGCTTTCACGTGTTCGAGCGCTCGGGCGATTCGCGCAAGAGCGAGACGTTCGCGCCGGCGCAGTGCGCGCAAGAGCGCGCGAGCAGCATGACGTTCACGCACGTCAAGCGCGTTGCGTAGCGCCTCACGCATGACTGCCGCGTCGCGCGCGTCGCCGGTCAGATCGATCAGGCGGCGTAAACGTTTGAGTGAAAACGGTGGGATTGCCTCGCGCAGATCTTCGTGGATGCAGCGCAAGCGCCGCGCAGTGGTGCGCAGATCGTGCAGACGTTTGGCGCTGGGCTGACGCAAAAAGCGCGACCGTGCCCGCTTAAAAGCGTGCGCGTCCGCCTTGACGAGTCCTTGGGCCCATTCCGCAATGCGATCGTCGGGCATGGATTCGGCTTCGCCGAATCTGTAGCGTTCGGCCTTTGGCGTGGGAATCTCTCGCGTAGGTGGATTGACATACGAACATATGTTCGATTAGGATGGGGACCCATGCTTCCGGCGCGTATCGATTTCCAGGAGCTCAAGGCCCGCTTTCACGCCGCGGGCGTGGCCCCGCGCGCCGCCCGGGAGAGCCTCTTTCCGACCGCAATACCCAGTATCGACGCCCTGCTGGGCGGGGGCTTCCCGCACGGGTCGCTGGTCACCCTCGAAGGCCGTGGAAGCGCCGGCGCCCGCAGCATTGCCGCGGCGCTGCTCGCCCAGGCGACGCGTCGTGGGCTCGGCGCGGTCATCGACGGCGGCGAGCTGTACCCGCCCTCTCTCGAGGCCGCCGGCGTCCGTTTAGACCGGCTTCTGGTCGTTCCCGCCGGCACGCCGGTACGCGCCGCCCGGGCCGCCGATTTGCTGCTGCGCTCGCGCATCGCACGGGTCGTGGTCATGGCGGTGGGCAGCGGCCCACCGGTGGGCCGTGGTCTGCGCGCCGCGGTTTGGACCCGGCTTGCGAACCTGGCCCAGAAGGCCGGGGCGATACTCGTGGTTCTGTGCTCGCGGGCGATCGCCGAGCTCTCCGCAGCGGCAACGGTGTGCCTGTCATGTCGCGTCGCGCAGCCCGTTCACACTGGTACGCGGGGAATCTGGGGAGTCTTTGCCGGGTACGAATTGCAAGCCGAACTTCGCAAACACAAAGTGAGGATGGTGGGATGATCGTCTGTGTCCGAATTGCCGATGATGGGCACAGTGATGCCGTCTGGCAAGAGATGCTCGACGCGCTCGACGCGGTCACACCGCTGATCGAAGATGCACGCCGCGGGGTCGCGTTTTTGGACATGCAGGGCGCACAGGGCGATTTTGCGGCATGGAGCCGGCGCATCCGCGCCGCGCTCGTCCCGTACGCCCCCATCCCGTGCATCGGGGCGGGTCCGAATCGCTTTTGCGCCTTTGCCGCGGCCTGGAACGGCGACGGCACGCTGATCGAAGCGCAGAGCAGTGCGCAGGCGCTTGCACCCATGCCGCTCGGTGTGTTGGAATGCGATGCCGGCATCATCGAACGCTTGCATCTGCTTGGCGTCACGACGCTGGGCGCGCTCGCCGCGTTGCCGCATGGACCGTTCGTGCGCCGTTTCGGTCCCGATGCGGCACGTTGGCACGATGCGGCGCGCGGCATCGATCGTTCGCCGTTCATCCCCCGCGGACACGCGATCACGATCGAAGCAGCGATGCTCGGCGAAGGCTCGGCACAAAGCGAAGCCGCGGTCATCTTCGCGCTGCGCGTCTTGATCGGCCGGATCTGCAGCGATCTGGAACGCTGCGGCAAACGCGCGAGCGACCTGCACGTCGAGGTCGAGCTCGAGAATGCGGATACCGCGCATATCGACGTGCAACTCGCGGCCGCGACCTCGCAGGAGCGCGCAATGCTCGACGTGCTGCGCGCTAAACTGGAAGGTGCAAGTTTTCCGGCGCCGATCTGCGGCCTGCGCGTGCGTGCCATGGGCTTAGAAGAAGGCGGCGAACCGGTGCCGCTGCTCGCCGGCGACGAGATCGATCGCGCGAGCGTTGCAGTGGTGCTGGCGCGGCTCGAGGCGATGCTCGGCGAACCGGTGCGACGCGCGCACACGCGTGCGGCTCATCCGCTGGAAGAGCGTTTCGCCTACGAACCGTTCGTGCTTCCCGCGGATCGGCCGAAGGCCGAACGCTACAGATTCGGCGAAGCCGAATCCACGCAGCTCGTGCCGCAATTACGTTTGCTCGCGGTTACCGAGGTCGACGTCCGCTTGCGCCGGGGAGAGCCGGCGAGCGTCGGCGAGCGTCTCGTTCAACATTGCTCCGGGCCGTGGCGCATCGAAGAGGGATGGTTCGCGGCTCCGGTCGCGCGCGACGAATACGACGTGCAGCTCGAAGGCGGCGAGATCTGCCGGATCTATCGTCAAGGCGAACGCTGGTATATGAGGGGCTCGTATGATTAGCGTCGAGCAAACGGCTTGCGAGAAATTTCAGCGGGTCGCTTCGGCATGGCTGCGCAGTGGGGAGATCACCCGCACCAATCATCTGCTCTCGCCGCTCGAGGAACTGGCCGGTTTCAACTACGGCTTCGTCTACCTGCTCGACCTCGGTGGCGGTTGCGTGAAAGTAGGCTATTCCGAACATCCGATGCGGCGGATACGCGAACTGCGCGCGGGGTTCCGCTACGGCGAGCATCTACGGTTGCGTGCGTGCTTCGTCGGCGAGCCCGAGGACGAGCGGGGATTGCACCGGCGCTTCGCTCACCTGCGAATCGAACACGAACGGTTTTTGGCCAGTGCGGCGATCGATGCCGAGTTCGCTTGCGCGCGCGAACGCGTGCGCGAGCGGCTGCGGACGCTGCACTGCTGCAGCACCGAGTGTCCGCAGATCGTGCAGCGGCTCGATTTGCGAATGCTTCGTACGTGGCTGCGACGGTAGGCTATGCGGAGCTGCACGCCTATTCGAACTTTACCTTCCTCGAAGGAGCGTGCGATCCCGAGACGCTGATCGAGCGGGCCGCACAGCTCGAACTGGCCGCGATCGCGCTGACCGACCGGGACGGGCTCTATGGAGCGGTGCGTTTTGCGGGGGCGGCGCGGCGCGCTGGAATCGCCGCGATCGTCGGCAGCGAGCTCACGCTCGAAGACGGCACGCGTCTGGTCCTGCTGATCGAAAACGAGCGCGGCTACGCAAATCTCTGCGAGTTGATTTCCGGCGCGCAGCTTCGCGGAAGCAAGGGCGACGCGCGCTTGCAGATCGAGGATCTCGACGGACGCAGCGACGGACTCGTGGCCCTCTCGCAAGTCCCCGACCCGCAGCGTATCGAAGCGCTCCGCTCGTTGTTCGGCGAACGCTGTTACATCGAACTGCAGCATCACCTCACCCCGGCCGATGCGCAGCGCAACGATCGTCTGGCGCGCCTGGCTCGTGCAATGCGCGTGGCCTGCGTCGCGACCAACGGCGTCGTCTACGCCCAGCGTGAGGACGCCCAGCTCGCCGACATTCTGGCTTGCGTCAAAGAGACGCTTACGCTCGATGCGGCGCGCGCGCAACACCGCTTGCGTCCCAATGCCGAGTATCATCTCAAATCCGCCGCGGCGATGCGCGCACTTTTCAGCGCGTATCCACAGGCCGTCGACGCAACGCTCGGAATCGCGGAACGCTGCGCCTTTCGGCTCGAACGCCTGACCGGGCAGTTTCCGCTCTTTCCGGTGCCGGAGGGTTACACGCGGCAAAGCTACTTGCGTGAGTTGACCTATCGCGGCGCGGCCGAACGCTACGGCACACCGACGGCTCCGAACGTCGAACGGCAACTCGAGTATGAGCTCGGCATCATCGCCAAAATGGATTTAGCCGGCTACTTTTTGATCGTCTGGGACATCGTCCAAGCCGCCGCGCGTCTGGGCGTGCTCTGCCAAGGCCGCGGTTCGGCCGCAAATTCCGCGGTTTGTTACGCGCTCGGCATTACCGCGGTGGATCCGGTGGGGATGGATCTGCTTTTCGAACGCTTCATGTCGGAAGAACGTCAAGAGATTCCCGATATCGACATCGACTTTGCCCACCAAGACCGCGAGCAGGTCATCCAATACATCTACGAACGGTACGGGCGCAGCAACGCCGCGATGGCCGCCGAGGTCATCTGCTACCGTACGCGCTCGGCGCTTCGCGATGTGGCCAAGGCGCTCGGCTTTAGCATCGAGCAAACGGACGAACTCGCCAAAGAGTACGACGCGCGCGAATCGCTCGCCGATACCGCCGCTCAGTTCGGCGAGCGCGCCAAACGCCTCGAAGAGTTCTGCCGGCGTATCGACGGCTTCCCGCGCCACATGGGCATCCACTCCGGCGGCATGGTGATCACGCGCGATCCGCTCGTTCGCGTCGCGCCCATCGAATGGGCCACGATGCGCGATCGCACCATCATCCAGTGGGACAAAGACGACCTGCAAGAACTCGGTCTGATCAAAATCGATCTCTTAGGACTTGGAATGCTTTCGCTCCTCCGCGAAGCCTTTTCAATCCATAAACGCACTCTTGTCCTCTCGAGCGTAGCAAAGCGTAGTCGAGGGAAGCGCATCTGGACTGCTGATAAGCGAAGGCTCGAAGTTTTGCGCAATTCGCAGGATGCGAACCTCCGTTGGTCGTTGCGCAAAACTCGCGCAGCAGGAGCGGCACAGGATGTGCCGCGAGGAGCGTCTTCGCGGGCAGCGGCCCAGATGCGTTTCCCTCGACTACGGCGCTGCGCGCCTACGCTCGGGATGACAAGAGGGCAGCCCCTCGCACTTCACACGATCCCCCCCGACGATCCCGCAACGTATGAAATGATCACCAAAGCCGATACCATCGGCGTGTTTCAGATCGAATCGCGGGCGCAGCAGTCGATGCTTCCCCGGATGAAGCCGCGTTGTTTCTACGACATCGTGATGCAGGTCGCGATCATTCGGCCCGGGCCGATTCAAGGGCAGATGGTGCATCCGTTTTTGCGCCGGCGCGCGGGGCTCGAGCCGGTGACCTACCCGCATCCGAAGTTGAAACCGGTGCTCGAGCGTACGATGGGCGTGCCGCTCTTTCAGGAGCAGGGGATGCGCATGGCGATTGAAGCCGCCGGATTTTCTCCCGGCGAAGCCGACGTGCTGCGGCGCGCGATGGGGCACAAGCGCTCGCACGAGCGAATGCGTGAAATCTTCCCGCGGCTGGTGGAAGGCATGGTCGCGAACGGAATCGATCGCGCGGCCGCCGAGCAGCTCTTCCATATGCTCGAAGGTTTCGCCGACTACGGGTTTCCCGAATCGCATGCCGCCAGTTTTGCGCTCTTGGCCTATGCGTCGGCGTACGTGAAGTGCCACTTCCCCGCAATCTTCGCTGCGGCGATTTTGAACGTGCAGCCGATGGGATTCTATTCGACCGAGGTGCTGGTCAACGACGCGCGCCGTCACGGCGTCGCAATCAAACCGGTCGAAGTCAATGCAAGCGAATATTGGTCGCACGTCGAGCCCGACGGTGCGCTACGTCTGGGCTTTCATCTCGTGCGCGGGCTGGGAAGCGCGCAGAAGGAGCGGCTCGAAGGGGCGCTGCGCGGCGGGCCCTTTGCGGATCTGTTGGCCTTCGCGCAGCGCACGCGATTGGAAAAGGAAGCGATCGAGAATCTCGCGGTCGCGGGCGCGTTTGCGCCGTGGTTCGCGTCGCGGCGCCAGGCGATGTGGGCGCTGCGCGCGCTCGACGAGCGCGAGGCGCGCGGCGAACTCGGCAAGTTGATGGACGTCGAGGAGCCGGTGGTGCGTTTTGCGCCGCTCGGAGCAAAAACCGAAACGGCCTTCGACCTGTGGTCGACCGGCGTGACCGCCAAAGGCCAGGCGGTCGCCCATTTCCGCGCGCAGCTCGACGCGCTGCGCGTCATTCCGGCGAAGAGCCTGGACGCGATGCCCAATCATCTGGTCTGCCGTGTCGGAGGCCTGGTGATCACGCGGCAGCGGCCGGGAACGGCCAAGGGCTTCGTCTTTTTGACGATCGAGGACGAAACGGGACTGGTCAACGTGATCGTGCGTCCCGACGTCTACGACCGCTACCGGCGCGTCATTCGCACCGCGAGCATGCTCGTGATCGAAGGCGTCTTACAAAAAGAGCAGGGGACGATCGATCTGCTCGCGCGCGCGGCCTGGATCTTCGATGACGAAGGCGTGGTGGGCGGCGTGCGTTCGCACAACTTTCACTGATGCGCGATCCACGACTCGTACACGTCCTTCTCGATCGGGTACAGATAGGTTCCCGCCGGTAATTGATATCCGGCCGGCGGCAGCGGGAACGGAAATTCGCGCTCGCCGCGCGCAATCGGGTCGTCGCCCGGACGATAACAGAAGGGCCACGGAATGTCTCCGACCTCCGTTCCACCGGTCGGATACAGCCAATGATATTGCCCCATGTAGCAGTGCAAGCCGTTGACGATCCAGGCTTTGAGCGGAACCAAAAACCCGTAGCCCTGGCCTTGCAGCTCCATGCTGCCCGAAAGATTCATCCGGAAGGATTTCGTCGCCGATTCGCGCGCGTTCGGGTCGATCGTCGCAATCGAGATCGGCCCGTTCTTGGCGTTGAGTTGATCGGCTTCTTTTTGAAAGGCCGCCTGCTGCTGCGCCAGCTGTTCGGCCAGCGCCTCCGCGCGTTTGGGCGCGCTGCGCGGCACCGGCGTGCCGGTCGGCGTCTGACGCGAAAGTTCGGTCGGCTGCTCCTGCGGCCGCGGGGTCGCGGCCAACGTCATCGCGACCGACTTGTGCGGCGGCTGCGGCTGCTCTTGATGCTGCGGCTGCTGCGCCGTCTGCGGGATCGGATGGCTGTGTGCGGCAATGTGGTGGGAGGACGACGCCACCATCGGGGCGCGCATCGTCTGCATCACGACGGTGATGACCTCGGGCCGTTCCTGCGTGGGAACGAGCGTGCGAATGTGCATGATGATCGCCCAACCCAGGACGATCCACACCATCAGATTGGCGAAGCCGGAAACGAGAAGCGACCACACCAAGATGGTGCGGTCATCGTCGCGTTGCTGTTGGTCGTCAGTCTCGGTGATCATGGGGTCGCCGGCTTCATTACACCCAGCGTAAACGTAATGCCCCCTGAGAACAATGACTTCCCCGGAGCCGGGCGGGAGGCCCTCCCGGCGGGGCGAACGATAACGCTACGATGGACCAGCAACCCGATAACGACCGCTCCGAAGAACGTGGCCAACAGAACCTCACGCGCACCTTGATGTGGATCGGTGTCGCGGGCCTCGGCGCCGCGCTATGCTTTACGGTCGTGCGCGTGCTCTTGAGCCGCCGGCCGGTCGATCCCACGAGCGAGCGCATCCAGCAGCTGATCGACGAGGCCAACCACCTGCTCAAGACGCTTGACGAACAGAGAAGCAGCGCGTAGCGGCGCGCCGCCGGTCGCGGTCGGCGCAGAGTACGAGCTCTCGTTCACCGATTTATTGGCGAACGGCCAGGCGGTCGGGCGTGCCGGCGGGATCGTCGTCTTTTGCTTCGGTCCCCTGCCGCAGGAGCGCGCCCGCGTGCGCGTCACCGGAGTCAAACCCAAGTACGCGATCGCGCAGCTCGTTCGGATCCTCTCCCCTTCGCCGTATCGCACGACGCCGTTCTGCAGCGTGTTCGGAACGTGCGGCGGATGCCAGCTGCAGCATCTGAGCTATCCCGCGCAACTAGCCTGGAAGACCGATACCGTGCGCGGCGCGTTGCAACGTATCGGCGGGTTCCACGAGCCGGCCGTGCGCGATGCGGTCGGCATGACCCATCCGCGCGGGTATCGGAACAAGATGTCGCTGGTCGTGGAACACCGCGGCGGAGCGCCGGCGATCGGTTTTTACCAGCAGCGCTCTCACGAGGTCGTGCCGATCGATTCGTGCCCCATCGTCACCCCGCAACTCAGCGACTCGATCGCTCGGCTGAATCGCGCGGGCGCGTCGCCGGAAATCCGGGAAGCGCTCGATGTGTCGTTGCACGTCGTCGCGCGCAACGCGCGCGCGAGCGGCGAATCGGTCGTCACGCTGACGACCAAGCGGCTCGCGCCGGAGGTCGCGCGGGCAGCCGATTCGCTGATGCGGCTCTTTCCGGGTGCGGTCGGACTGACCAACTCCTACGAGCCCAGCAGCGAGAACGCCATCATGGGGCGCCGGCACCGCACGCTGGTCGGACGCAGCGACATCGAAGAGGTGCTCGACGGCGTGCGCTACCGCGTCTCGGCGGGTTCCTTCTTCCAAGTCAACGTGGAGATCGTCGGGCGTATCTTCGAAGTGATGCGTTCGGGCCTGGAGCATCCGCGACGGATCGTCGACCTCTATTGCGGCGCCGGAACCTTTGCGCTCTTTTTCGCGCGGCACGGTTGTCAGGTGTACGGGGTCGAGGAAAATCCGCAGGCCATTGCCGAGGCCCAGGGCAATGCGCAGCTCAACGGCCTTGAAAACTGGGTGCGCTTTCGCTCGGGCCGCGTGGAAGACGTGGTGCGCACGCCCGAGGCCCATGCCGCCATGCGCGAAGCCGACATCATCTTCCTCGATCCGCCGCGCAAGGGCAGCGACGAGGTCACGCTCGGTGCGATTGCCGAGGCAAAGGCCCCATACGTGTGGTACCTTTCGTGCGATCCGGCGACGCTGGCCCGGGATTTGAAGTTCCTTGCCGCCAATGGATACCGGCTCGGCATCGTGCAGCCGTTCGATATGTTTCCGCAGACCGGTCACGTGGAAACGCTGGTGACGCTGTACCGGGAGGCCGAGGAGCCGGCTGTAGCCGAGGCGTTCGACGACGTCGCGGAGCCAAGCTGGCCCGACGACGACTTCGCCAGAAACCAATCGGAGTATCCCGACTTTGTCATCCGAGAAAATTGACGTCCGCTACGTAGCCAAGCTCGCGCGTTTAGCGCTGACCGACGACGAGGTCGAGCGTTTCGGCGCCCAGCTCGGCGATCTGCTCGAGCACGTCGACGCGCTTGCGAAACTCGACGTCTCGGCGGTCGCGGCCACCGCGCAGGTCGTCGAGTCGCGGAACGTCGAGCGCGACGACGCGCTTACGCCGTGCCTCGACCGTGACGTGGTGCTGGCGCAAGCGCCGCAGCGGGCGGGCGGATTCTTCCGCGTGCCCCGGATCATCGCCGAATAAAGGAACACCCGTGGCCAACCCTCTGATCGAACAAAGCGCCGCGCAGATCGCGCGCGAGGTAAACGCGCGCACACGTTCGGCTCGCGACTACGTCGATGCCACGCTGGCTCATATCGACGCGGTCGATGCGCAGACCGGCTCGTACTTGACGGTGCTGCACGAGCAGGCGCGCGAGCATGCCGCCCGCGTCGATGCGCGCGTCGCGGCAGGCGAACATCTGCCCTTGGCGGGCGTTCCGCTCGCGGTCAAAGACAACATGTGCTTGAGCGGCACGCGCACGACCGCCGGCAGTAAGATTCTCGAGCATTGGGTCGCCCCGTACACCGCGACCGCGGTTGCGCGGTTGCTCGATGCCGGTTGCGTTCCCGTCGGAAAAACCAACCTGGACGAGTTTGCCATGGGCAGTTCATGTGAAAATTCGGCACTGGGCGTCACCCGCAATCCCTACGATCTCTCTCGGGTGCCGGGCGGTTCGAGCGGCGGTTCGGCGAGCGCCGTCGGCGCCTATGAAGCCGCGCTCGGCATGGGCAGCGATACCGGCGGCTCGATCCGCGAGCCCGCCGCGTTCTGCAACCTGGTCGGATTCAAGCCCACCTACGGCCGCGTATCTCGCTATGGGCTGATCGCCTTCGCATCCAGCTTGGATCAGATCGGGCCCTTCGCTCGCACGGTCGAGGATGCCGCGCTTGCCTACGACGCGATGGGCGGGCACGATCCGATGGACTCGACGTCGATCGATCGTCCGCTCGAGACGGCCGCCACGCATTTGCGCAGTGACCTGACCGGCGTGCGCATCGGCATCGTCAAGCAGTTTGCGACCGCGACGCTCGGCGCCGAGATCGACGCCGTCTACACGCAGGCCTACCGCGATCTCGAGGCCCTCGGCGCGACGCTGGTGGAGGTGGAGCTCCCGACGGCCGATTACGGCATCGCGACGTATTATCTGATCGCGCCGGCTGAGTGCTCGTCGAATCTCGCGCGCTTCGACGGCGTGCGCTACGGGCTGCGCGTGGAGGGCGCCGACGTCCACGACATGTACGAGCGCACGCGCGCGGCGGGATTCGGTCCCGAGGTCAAACGGCGCATTCTCATCGGCACCTATGCGCTTTCGAGCGGCTATTACGATGCGTACTACGTGCGCGCGCAAAAGGCGCGCACGCTGATCGCCGGGGACTTCGAACGCGCGTGGGCGTCGTGCGACCTCATTGCCTGCCCCGCCGCAAGTTCGCCTGCGTTCCAGTTCAACGCCAAGAGCGATCCGTACAGCATGTATTTGATGGACTACTACACGATTCCGATGTCGCTTGCCGGGCTGCCGGCGCTTTCGCTTCCGTGCGGCTGGGTGACGCCGCCGGGCGGCGAGCGTCCCATGCCGATGGGATTGCAGCTCTGCGCGCCGCTCTTCGCCGAGCGGCCGCTGTTAGCCGCCGCGCACGCCTACGAGCAGAAGACCAAGCACGCAACGAAGCACCGGCCCGCGCTCGCCGAAGCGGCCGCGTCCTCGGGGAATTCCTAACGTGGCAAACTACGAAGCAGTTATTGGTATCGAGTGTCACGTCGAGCTGAAGACCAAATCCAAGATGTTCTGCGGCTGCGCGAACGAGTTCGGCGGCGAACCGAACACCAAGGTGTGTCCGGTGTGTCTCGCGCTGCCCGGTGCGCTTCCGGTCGTGAACAAGGCGGCGATCGAGCATATGATCCTCGCGGGACTAGCGTTCGGGGCGCAGATCCCGGCATTCTCGAAATTCGATCGCAAGAACTATTTCTATCCCGACATGCCCAAGGATTATCAGATCTCGCAGTACGACATGCCGATCACGCAAGGCGGCGTAGTGCGGTACTGGCTCGAGGACGGAACGCTGAAAGAGTGTCGCCTCACGCGGATCCACCTGGAAGAAGATAC
>DATKPZ010000042.1:0-13906 GCA_035523815.1 Alphaproteobacteria bacterium | reverse complement strand
GCTCGCGCATGGTCGGCAATGATATTCTGCCGCTCGCGCTGCTCGTGGGGGTGCATCGAGGTGCTCGCTACCGGCGGCTGCGCCTCGATGAGATCGGTGAAGAGATCGGTTTCGTACATCGAGGCTTTGCCGTTGCAGACGGCGAGCATGCGCTCGAGGCCCGCGCCGGTGTCGATCGATTTCTTCGGAAGCTCGGTGAGCTTGCCGTCGGTTCCGCGATTGAACTGCTGAAAAACGACGTTCCAGATCTCGACGTAGCGGTTTCCGAGGTTTGGCCCCGTGTCTTCGGGACCGCTCGCATACTGCTCGCCCGTGTCGTAGAAGATCTCCGTGCACGGTCCGCAGGGACCGGTCGGGCCCATCGTCCAGAAATTGTCCTCACCGAAGCGCGTAATCCGCGAAGCGTCCAGGCCGATCTCGTCGCGCCAGATCTGCGCGGCTTCGTCGTCGTCCGTGTGAACCGTGACGTACAGACGAGCCGGCTCGAGCTTGAGCACCTTGGTCACGAACTCCCACGCGAACGCGATCGCCTCGCGTTTGTAGTAATCCCCGAAACTGAAGTTGCCCAGCATCTCGAGAAACGTGCCGTGGCGCCCCGTGCGACCGACGTTCTCGATGTCGCTCTTCGCGCCGGCGACGCGCAGGCAGCGCTGCACGGTGACCGCGCGCGGCGCGGGCGGCGGTTGATCGCCGAGGAACACCGGGACGAACTGCTCCATGCCCGCGATCGTAAAGAGCGTGGTGCTCATCTCGTCGGGAATGAGGCTCGCCGAGGGCATTAACTTGTGCTGCTTGGCGACAAAGAAGTCGATCCAAGCCTGGCGGAGTTCTTGACTTTTCATGGGTCCCGGGGGTTATTCTCCCAGGGCGCCCCGAAGCTTTTCTAGCGCCTTGGCCTGCAGGCGCGAAACGTGCATCTGCGAGACGTTGAGGCGCTTGGCGATCTCGGTCTGCGAGACCGACTCGTAAAAGCGCAAATAGATGATCACCCTCTCGCGCCCGCTGAGCACGTGGAAGGCCCGCTCCAGATTGGCGCGGTCCTCGAGCAGTTCGAGACCCGCGTCGGTGACCCCGACCGTGTCGGCCAGCCGCTGCGAGCGTTTGTCGCCGTCGCCCGCCACTTCGGAATCGAGCGAGAGCAGGTTGTAGGCCTGACCGAGCTCCTGCGCCTCGAGAATATCTTCTTCGCTCGCTCCTAGCTGCGTCGCCAGCTCCGCGACGGTCGGGCTGCGCCCCAGCTCCACCGACATCTTCTCGTTGGCCCGGTTGACGGCGAGATTGAGTTCTTGCAGACGGCGCGGGACTTTGACCGCCCACCCTTTGTCACGAAAATAGCGCTTGATCTCGCCCACGATCGTGGGCGTCGCGTAGGTCGTGAATTCCACCCCACGATCGCGCTCAAAGCGATCGATGGCCTTGAGCAATCCCACGGTGCCGACTTGCACCAGATCGTCGAGCGGTTCGCCGCGATTGGCGAATTTGAGCGCCAAGAAGCGCACGAGGTTCAGGTGCGCGACAACCAGTTCGTTACGCAGCGTATCGTAATCGCGTTCGTGGATACCCGGCGACTTCTCGTGCCGAGCGCGTGCTTGCGCAAAAAGCGCGAACAACTCACGAGTCCGCTCACGCACCGAGCGAACATCGCCGCTTTGATGCTGCACGTTAAACCGCGAGCCGCTTGACCATAACCAGCAGGGTACCCTGATCCGGATGGACGTCGTAGTCCACCTCGTCCATCAGCGAACGAATCAGGAATACGCCCAGACCGCCGGCCCGCTCGTCATTGAGCTCGCGCGAACGGATGTGCTCGGGATGCGTGCCGCGTCCGTAATCCCGGACGCTCAGCCGTAACCCGCCGTTTGCCGCTTCGCATTTGATCTCGATGTACGGGCTTCCCTGAGCATGCTGGATCGCGTTGGTGCACGCCTCCGCGACGGCAAGCTTGATGTCTTCGATTTCGTCGATCGAAAAATTCAGGCGGCTTGCAACGGCCGCGACGGAGAGGCGCGCGAGCGCGACCCATTCGGCTTTACACGGAATCCGAAGGTCGACGACGTCGACTTCGTCGGTCGTCGGTAACGGCTGATTCACACGAGCGCCTTCATCGCGGCGTCTTCACTTTCGAAGATGCCGAAAATCTTGACCAATCCCGTGATATCGAAAATCTTGCGGATCTGCGGATTCGTGCAAACCAAATTGACCGATCCGCCGTGCTCGCGAACGCGTTTGAGACCGCCGATGAGCACACCCAAACCGGTCGAATCGATGTAGCGGACCTTCTCCAGATCGATTACGAGGTTATAGACGCCCCGGTCGATCAAATCGCCGATCGCATCTTTCACTTTCGGCGAAGTGTAGACGTCGATCTCACCGCTCAGTTCGACGATGTAGCAGTCACCTTGCGCTTCGCGCACGTTTACTTTGATGTCCAACGTCGTCCTCTCCATTATTGTTGATCCGCCGCGTCACCGATGGTAGCGCGTGCATTTTCGACAATCGTGCGACCGCGCTCGTAAAGATCCGCGGCATTATCTTGCCACTGGGAGGCCACATCCCCGAACCGCCCGCGCAGATCGCCCGAGGCGTCTATCGCCAGGTTACCCGCTTCGCGTGCCTTCCCAACCAAGAGATCGCGCGCTTCCTCTTGGGTCAAAAGCACGGCGACAGCGCCGCCCGCGATCGCCCCAAGGACGAACCCGGCGAAAAAGCCGCTGCCGCTGTTCTCGCTGCTCATGCCTCCCCTTCCCTCAGGTCCCGTCGCTGGATGTTCTTCCCGTCACGATGCGCCGCAAACCAGCGCTTACCCCCGAAATGGTGGCGCCGACGTTCACGATGGCGGGGGCGACCGCTCCCTTGATCAGGTCAGCGGTTTCAGAGACCGATGAGGTGACGCCCTCGAGCGACCCGACCACGCCGCGCAAGCGAGCCAGCGTCTGATCGGCCGTATCGGCGATCCCGCCCACATGGTCCAGGGTTTCTCCGATCGGTTTGCCGAGATTTTCGATCTGCCCGTCGATCACGGTCAACGTTTGGTTCACGCGACCGAGCGTGCGCGCGAGCGCAATTCCGGCGAGCAACGCGCCGATGCCCACCAACAAGACGCCAATGCCGACGCCGAAATCTAGGACGAAGCTCCAGTCCGTTGTGGTCACGATGCTCTCCCCCTTAGCTGCGCGGTGATACGAGGCACGAGTTCCAAAACCCGGTCGATCTCTTCCTCGGTCGTGGCTTCACCGAGCGAAAACCGGATGACGCCTTGGCGCCAGCGCGGCTCGACTCCCAGCGCCGCGATGACGTGGCTGGGTTCGAGCGCACCCGAAGTGCAAGCGCTTCCGGCCGAAACCGCAATGCCCTCCAAATCGAAGCGCATGAGTAACGCCTCGGAGTCGATGCCGGCAAACGAGACGTTGCTGTTGTTCGGCAAGCGCGGCGCGTGCGCGCCGTTGATGCGCACCTCGCCCGCTCGCTCGCGTATGCCCGCTTCGAGCCGATCGCGCAACCGCCCGATTCGCGCTGCGCGCTCGTTGCGGCTTGCGACCGCACGCTCGAGCGCGGCCGCGAACCCGATGATTCCGGCGACGTTCTCGGTGCCCGAGCGGCGCCCAAACTCTTGTCCCCCGCCGTGAACCAGCGGCGGCACGGGGAGACCGTCGCGAACGTAGAGCACCCCGACACCCTTGGGGCCATAGAACTTATGCGCCGAGAGCGATAGCATGTCGACGCCCAGCTCGCGCGGCCGCACGTCGATCTGGCCTGCGGCCTGCACGGCATCGGTGTGGAAGATGACCCCGCGCTCGCGTGCGGCGGCGGCAAGCTGCGCGATGGGCTGAATGACGCCGATCTCGTTGTTCGCGTACATGACGCTTGCAAGGACCGTGTCGTCGCGCAAGGCCTTGGTAAACGAGGCGAGGTCGACCAGTCCGCGCTCGTCGACCGGAAGCAATGTGATCTCGAACCCTTCATCGCGGAGGGCCTCGAGCGCGTGCAAGACCGCGTGATGTTCGATCTGTGTCGAGATAACGTGCCGCCCGCGCGCGCGCGCACCGCGCGCTGACGAGAGAATCGCCTGGTTGTCGGCCTCGGAGCCGCTGCCGACGAACGTGATCTCTTTGCGCGCGACGCCGAGCGCAAGCGCGACCCGGTCACGCGCGGCGTCCAAGCCGGCTCGCGCGCGACGCCCTTCCGCATGCAGCGAACTCGGATTGTGACCGGACTCCGTGAAATACGGCAGCATCTCGGCCAGCACGTCCGGGTGAACCGGCGTCGTTGCGGCGTGGTCGAGGTAGATGCGATTTTTCATCTGATTCTCAGATCCATCCCAGAGCCTTACTCTACGATTGTACGTGTGCGAAGCTCCATTGCACACTCCGAGAAGTAGCAACGGGAACGCGGCCCGGGGGTCATCCCCCGGGCCGTAATTTTTTTCCGGCCGGTTTAGGGCGCATCGTTCTCACCAGCCTCATAATACCGCCGGTCGCGCAGATTCTCAGGCAAGTTCTCCTGCTTGATCGAGTAGTCGTCGTGCGCGTAATGGTAGTCGCGCCCGTATCCGAGTCCCTTCATCAAACCCGTCGGCGCGTTGCGCAGATGCAACGGCACCGGATCGTTCCGCGTCTCCTGGACATCGCGCATCGCCGCAGAATACGCCCTACCCACGCTATTGCTCTTCTTGGCACGAGCGAGATAGAGCGTCGCGTGCGCAAGCGGATAGAAGCCTTCGGGCATCCCGATGAAATGCACCGCTTGCTGCGCCGCGATCGCGACTTGAATACCTTGCGGGTCGGCGAGCCCGACGTCTTCCGAGGCGAGGATCACTAAGCGGCGCGCAATGAACAGCGGGTCCTCACCGCCGTCGAGCATCCGCGCCAGCCAATACACCGCGGCGTCGGGATCGCTGGCTCGCAGGCTCTTGATGAAGGCGCTGATGATGTCGTAGTGCTGCTCGCCGCCCTTGTCGTAGGTCGAGCCGCGCCTTTGCAGCGCTTCCAGGGCGAGCGCGCGATCGATGACCTTCGTTCCGTCGTGCTGCGGGGCGCTCGACGCGGCAAACTCGAGTGCCGAGAGCGCGGTACGCGCATCGCCGTTTGCGTATCCGATCAGCGTTTCGCGCGCATCCGGCTCGAGTTCGATCTTCTCCTTACCGAGCCCACGCTGAGGATCCGATAGCGCGCGATCGACGATCGTCGCCACGTCCTCGTCGGAGAGCGAGTGCAGCACGAACACGCGCGAGCGCGAGAGCAGCGCCGAGTTGACCTCGAACGACGGATTTTCGGTCGTTGCGCCGATCATCGTTACCGTGCCGTCTTCGACATACGGAAGTATCGCGTCTTGCTGCGCCTTATTGAAGCGATGAATCTCATCGATGAAGAGCACGGTGCGCCCGCCGACCCGGCGGCGCGCCTGGGCCTCTGCGACGATGCGGCGCAAATCCGCCACACCCGCGCTCACCGCGGAAATTTTGTCGAAATGCGCGCCGGTCGAATGCGCCACGATTTCCGCGAGCGTCGTTTTTCCTGTACCGGGCGGCCCCCAAAGAATCATCGAGGGGACGCGATCGTTCTCGATCGCGCGACGCAGCGCACGGCCTTCGCCCACGACGTCGCCTTGGCCGACGAACTCTTCGAGCGAGCGCGGACGCATACGCGCCGCAAGCGGCGCATCCGGCTCGCCGAAGAGCGAGTCCACGGCTAGTGCGGCGAAGGGCTGGGCGCGGGCGCGCGGCCCTTATGGTGCTCGAGCGGATTGGGAAGCTTGATTGGCCGCGGGGTCGCGACGTGAGTGTTCACGTCGCTAGGAAATTGCATCACGACATCGCCCTCGGCGTGCGCCTGACCCGAGATCGTGTTGTAGAGGACGTGATTGGCGACCATGTTGCGCTCGCCTTGGACGATCTTCACGTTCCCGGTAAGATCCAACTCATGCGTAAGATCGTTGAGCACGCCGCGGTCCGCATCCACCGTGGTATCCGCCTGAACGTAGTGCACGTTTCCGGTCGCCGTATAGATCTTGCCGACGCCGTCGATATGCACCTGATCGGCGGTCAGCGTGGAGGGTCCACGCGAATGTGCGGGCTTCGTGCTCGAAAGCCCGGCAAAGTTTCCCTCCGTATCGTGCATCACCACGTGCCCGTACAGCGTCGCGGCCTTCGACTTATAATTACCGCTCGCGCGATCGGCGGTTATGTCGCCGCCGCCTCGCGTCATGGTCAGCTGCTGCGGCGTGCTAAAATCGCCCGACTTGAAGTTCACGTCGAGCAACGCTGCATGCACCGTCCAGACACCGACTTTGAAGGTATCGGGCCCGGCGCTTGCGCTCGGAGCCGGGCTCGGACTCGGCGTCGCTGCAATCAGGGTCACGGCAACGACGAGTGCGACTGCGCAACGATTCATGATTGCGAGCGTACTTTCACGGTGGGGCGTTCGACCGGCCCGAGGAGTTGTGTGAGACGTTCGTAGCTCACGGCGCCTTCGCGCACGAGCCGGGCATAGCGGCCTGTTAAATCCACGATGGTTGATTCGCGGTCGTAACGCGCCGGACCATTCTCGATGGCAAGATCCGCCGGCGTTTTCGTGTCCGGGACGCTCGTGGCGGCTAGAGGCCCAGTACGTTCCAAGATTGCGCGCGCGACCGATTCGTCCGGCACGCGCAAGCTCAGCGTCATCGCGCCCGCGGCCACGTCATCGCTCACGAACGCAGGCCGGCGAACGATCAGCCGCAGGGGGCCGGGCAAGAGCCGCTTCGAGGCCAAAATGGCAAGCGGGTTCTGCGGCGCGTATTCCAAGAATTCCGCGGCTGAGGCGACCAGAAGCGTCAGCGGTTTGTGATCGGGACGTCCCTGGATCACATAAATGCGATCCACCGCTTCGGAGCGATACGGGTCGCAGGCGAGGCAGTAACCCGTATCACTCGGTAAGACAATCGTTCCGCCCGCGAAGACTTCGCGCGCGCACTCCTCGACGACGCGCTCGATCGGCTCGGCGCGCGCGTCCAACGTGGGCATTAGTGCTCCGCTCCGTACGTACCGGTCCATTCGCTGGTGCTGCGCGCGGCCGGAGCCGAGGTGCGAGGAGGGAGTATAGCCTCAGCTCTGTGACCGACGAGCAACAAAGACTGCGGCCGCGCGCAACCCAGCCCTTCGGGTTGCGTCATCGGCATTTCGCAGACATCGTTGCTCTTCGCTCGCAAAGCCCCGCTTTTGTCGCTCATCGCGTCTCGTCCGCGAACGCCGATGGCGCAACGAATGCACGGGTACGTACGGAGCGGAGCACTTACAGATGTATACTCATGCCGGTGCCGATCGCGACGCACGAGAGCGGATCGTCGGCGACGATCGCGGGCACGCCGGTCACTTCGGACAGCAGCTTATCCAGACCGCGGAGCAGCGCGCCGCCGCCGGTCAGAATCACGCCCCGATCGATGATATCGGCGGCGAGCTCAGGCGGCGTTTTCTCGAGAACCGCTTTGACCGCTTCGACGATCGCGCCGACCGGCTCGGAGAGCGCTTCCCGAATCTCTTCGCTCGTGATCTTGACCGTTTTGGGTAGGCCGTTGATCAAATCTCGACCGCGAATCTCCATCGCCAGCTCTTGCTCGAGCTTGTACGCCGAACCGATTTTGATTTTGATCTCTTCCGCCGTTCGCTCACCGATCATCAGGTTATAGACGCGGCGAATGTAGCGCACGATTGCATCGTCGAGCTTGTTTCCCGCGACGCGCAGCGACTGCGAAACGACGACGCCCCCAAGTGAAATTACCGCGACGTCGGTGGTACCGCCCCCGATGTCCACCACCATCGAACCCGAGGGGCCGTCGATCGGCAGCCCTGCGCCGATGGCCGCCGCCATCGGCTCTTCGATGATGTCGACGTTGCGCGCACCGGCGAGCTTGGCCGCATCTTTGACGGCGCGTTCTTCCACGCTCGTAATCTCGGCCGGCACGCAGATGGTCACGTGCGGTTTGGGCTTGACGATCGTGGACCACCAGGAACGGTCTTTCATGACCTTCTTTATGAAGTACGAAAGCATCGCTTCGGTCACTTCGAAATCGGCGATGACGCCGTCGCGAAGGGGACGAATGGCCTGAATGTGCGCCGGCGTCTTCCCGAGCATCTGTCGAGCCTCCTCGCCGACCGCGAGAATCTTGCCGCTGTTCATATCCTTTGCAACGACGGACGGCTCGCGTAAAACGATGCCCTTGCCTTTGACGTGCACGAGCACGTTGGCCGTACCAAGATCGATACCGATATCCAAACTAGAACTCCAGAGTACGTGGGTGAGAGAGGGTGACGATGATCATCCGGCCGCGGAACTCACACGCGGATATTCGCGCGTTTCGAAGATCCCCGCCGGTTCCACGAGCGGCGTAATACCGCTGCTGCGTTGTACTTGGCCGCCGAGCGCCGAGAGCATTTCTTCCAACCGTTCGTAGCCTCGGTCGATGTACTCGAGACCGATGATCTCCGTTTCGCCGGCGGCCGCAAGACCCGCGATGACGAGAGCGGCGCCGGCACGAATGTCCGGAGCCTCGACCGGCGCGCCCGAGAGCTGCGCCGCGCCTTTGACTACCGCGGTGTTGCTTTCCATAGAAACGCGAACGTCGGCGCCCATGCGGGCAAGCTCGTTTACGTAGGAAAAGCGCGCGTTGAAAATCGATTCCTCGACGACGCTCGTTCCCGGAACGGTCGTGAGAAACGAAACCATCTGCGGTTGCAGATCCGTCGCGAAGCCCGGATACGGCGCGGTGAGGATCTCGGTGCCGCCGGTGATCGCGCTGCCGTCGACGCGAATCCAGTCTTCGCCATACGTGAGATCGACGCCGCACTCTTGCAGTTTCAACATGAACGCTTCGAGATGCTCGGGCCGGCAACCGGTGACGGTGACGTCGCCGCGCGTAACTGCGCCGCCGAGCAGCAGCGTGCCGGTCACGATACGATCGGGAATGATTTCATACTCACCGCCGCGGAGCTCTTTGACGCCTTCGATCGTCAGCGTGTCACCCGAGAGGCCCGAAATTTTTGCACCCATCGCGTTCAAGAAATTTCCAACGTCGACGACTTCCGGTTCCATCGCGGCATTCTTGATGACGGTCGTGCCTTGCGCAAGCACGGCCGCAAGCATCGCATTCTTGGTCGCACCTACGCTGGGCATGCGAAATTCGATCGTTGCGCCTTGCAAGCGCTTGCGCTTGGTTTCCGCAATCAGATAACCGTGCGCATTGCGCACTTCGCATCCGAGCGCGATGAACGCTTGCTCGTGCATGTCGGTCGCGCGCGTGCCGAGCACGCAGCCCCCCGGGGAGCGGAACCTCCGCCTTGCCAAAACGACCGAGAAGCGGGCCGACGATATCGAATGACGCGGCAAGCTTGCGCACCAGCGTGTAGGGCGCGCGGTACGACGCGACGTTGCTCGCGTCGACGGTGACCGTGTTGTCGCCTTCGTAGCGAATTCGCGCGCCGAGCGCTTCGAGCAGCGACCACATCACCGACACGTCGGTGATGCGCGGAACGCGATGCAGCGTCACTTTACCTTTGCACAAAATGGCGGCGGCCATAATCGGCAGCGCCGCGTTCTTTGCGCCGTGCGTTGCGACCGAGCCCTCCAAGCGAACGCCGCCACGCACCCGCAGCGTGGTCTCCAAACGGTCTAGCATTACCGCAGCATTTCGCTAGGGCGAGCTAATGACCCGTTAAGCGCAGTTTGGCGGTGGCGAAATCGATGGCGGACTGGTCGGTCGCATGCGCCAACTCGTCGCGCGTCTTGGCGACGTCGACGTCGTCGAAGCGCAGCGCCTCATCGACGAGGATCGTGACGCGATCGGGAAGGGCTTGCATGAAGCCCTCGCGGGTGGCGAGTTCGAGGCGCAGGGCCTTGCCCTGGTCGACCACGTTTGCACGCACGACGCCGGGTTTCAGGGCGGCGAGGAGCGGAGCATGGTGGGGCAGGATGCCCTCTTCACCCTCGGTGGTCACCGCGATCACGAGCTCGGCATCGCCGTCGAAGACCACCTTCGTAGGCGTGATGAGCTTGAACGGGACGGTGCTCGCCATCTCCTACGCGCTCGCTCCCAGCTTCTCGGCAGCCTCGCGGACTTCGTCGATCCCGCCCTTGTAGAAGAAGGCCTGCTCCGGCAGATTGTCCACTTTGCCGTCCAGGATCTCGCGGAACGATGCGATCGTATCTTGGATCTTCACGTACTTGCCCGGCGTTCCGGTAAACTGCTCGGCGACGAAGAACGGCTGCGAGAACATGCGCTGCATGCGCCGCGCGCGGCCGACGGCGATCTTGTCATCTTCCGAAAGCTCTTCGATCCCGAGGATGGCGATGATGTCTTGCAGGTCTTTGTAGCGCTGCAGTGTCTCTTGCACGCCGCGGGCCACCGCGTAGTGCTCGTCACCGACGATCTGCGGATCGAGGATGCGCGAGGTCGACGCCAGCGGATCGACAGCCGGATAGATGCCGAGCTCGGAAATCGGTCGCGAGAGTGCGGTCGTCGCGTCCAAGTGCGCGAACGTCACGGCAACGGCGGGATCGGTGTAGTCGTCGGCAGGCACGTACACCGCCTGTACCGAGGTGATCGAACCCTTGTTGGTCGAGGTGATGCGTTCTTCAAGCACACCCATGTCGGTCGAGAGCGTCGGCTGGTAGCCGACGGCCGAAGGCATGCGTCCCATCAGCGCCGAGACTTCAGAGCCGGCTTGCAAATAGCGGAAGATGTTGTCCATGAAGAGCAGCACGTCGGCGCCCGCTTCGTCGCGGAAATATTCGGCCATCGTGACGCCGGTCTGCGCGACGCGGAAGCGAACGCCCGGCGGTTCGTCCATTTGACCGAAGACGAGCGTCGTTTGCGCGAGCACGCCTGACTCTTTCATTTCGATCCAGAGGTCGTTACCTTCGCGCGTGCGCTCACCCACGCCGGTGAACACCGAGAAGCCCTTGTGCACGTTCGCGATGTTGCGAATCAGTTCTTGAATCAGGACCGTCTTGCCGACGCCCGCGCCGCCGAAGAGTCCGACCTTCCCGCCGCGCGTGTACGGCGCCATCAAATCGATCACTTTGATGCCGGTCTCGAAGAGTTTCGGCGTGGGATCCTGCGCTTTGAAATCCGGAGCCGGCCGGTGGATCGGCCAAAACGCCGCGGCCTTTATCGGTTCGTCCGAATCGATGGTCTTGCCGAGCACGTTGAAGATGCGCCCGAGCGTACCTTCGCCGACAGGCACCGTGATCGGTCCGCCGGTATTCGTAACCGTGTCTCCGCGGCGCAAACCATCGGTCGATCCGAGCGCGAGACAGCGGACTTGATCGTTCCCGAGTTCGTCTTGCACCTCGAGCACGAGATCGCGCGTCTGCATGGCCGTTCCGCCGAGTTCGATACCCGACGTAGAGCCGCTTGTCGCGTGGCCGTTGCTTCCCGCAGCATCTTCGTTGACGCGAACCGTGAGAGCGTCGTTGATCCTCGGCAGCGTCTCGGCCGTGAATTCGATATCCACGACATTTCCGAGCACTTGCACGACTTTACCGGTGGCAGCCATTATCTATCCTTCTAAAGTGCGCACCGCACTCTGCGCGGTGCTTTGGCACTTCGCAGCACTTCCGGCACTTCGCGCCGGAAACGCTGCTGCGCGCCCCCGTGTCGACTTCGCGACACGGGCCCCCAATAACTTAGCCTTTAACCAAGGCCTCTGCCCCGCCGACGATTTCGAGGAGTTCCTTCGTAATCGCGGCTTGACGGGCGTTGTTCATTTGTATGGTGAGCTGATCGATCAACTTACCGGCATTCTCGGTCGCATTGTTCATCGCGACGAGCTGCGCGGCAAAAAACGCGGCGTCGGTTTCGAGAATCGCCGAAAAGATCGTGAATTCGAGGTACTTCGGCAGCAGACGCGAGAGCACGAATTCAGGCGACGGCGCGAATTCGACCGCACCCTTGGGCCCGCTCGACTGGTCGCCTGCGACGACGCGTTCGCGCGCGATGGGAACGAGGGGGCGAACCTCGGGTTTTTGCGACATCATCGAGATCAGCTTTGAACTGATGAGCACGATCTCGGAGATCTTACCGTCGACGAAATCGTCCGTGACGCGCTGCGCGATCTCGCGAGCAACGTTCAGCTTCGAGGACACGTTAATCGCCCACGTCGGATGATCGGGTTTGCCCATGCGGCGGATGGCGTTGCGGGCTTTGATGCCGGCCGTGTACCAGGCGACGTCCTTGTGCTCGCGCGCAAAGAGCTCGCCGGCACGAATGACGTTCGAGTTGAACGCGCCCGCAAGTCCCTTATCGGCGGTCATAAGGATCACGCCGACCGGCGCGCCGGCGTTTCCCGGCTTCATGAACGGGTGATCGACCGACGACACCGCGGCCATCAAATCGCGCAACATCTCGGCGAGCGTGTCCGCATAAGGACGCGCTTCTTTTTGCGCCTGCTCCGCGCGGCGAATCTTCGCCGCGGCGACTTGCTTCATCGCCTTGGTGATCTGCTGGGTGTTCTTCAGCGAGCGAATCCGCTCGCGAAGATCCTTGACGCTCGGCATCTAAACGGCGCTCCGCCCCAGGCTCCGCGCCCCCCACTTCGTGGGGCCCCCGGTCCACGGGGTGCATTGAGCGTTGGTGCCACGCAAGAGATTCCCCGAGGGCACCCCAAACGAACGTTGCATCAAAAACTCTTATTGAACTCCGTGAGCGCTTCGTTCAGCTTTTGCTTGCTCTCGTCGGCAAGCTGCCCGCTCGAAGCGATTGCCTGCGGCACCGCAGCGTACTTCTGATGCAAGAAGTCGATGAAACCCCTGGCCCAATCTTGCAGGCGCGCCGTCGGCACGTCGTTGACGTAACCGTTGGTCGCACCGTACAGGATCGCGACTTGATCTTCCATCGACATCGGCTGATACTGCGGTTGCTTGAGCAACTCGGTAAGCTTTTCGCCGCGCATCAGCTGGTTCTGCGTCGACTTGTCGAGATCGCTCGCGAGTTTGGCGAAGGCCGCCAGATCGCGATACTGCGCGAGTTCGAGTTTGAGTTGACCGGCCACCGACTTCATCGCCTTGGTCTGCGCCGAACCGCCGACACGCGAAACCGAGAGACCCACGTTGACGGCGGGACGAATACCCTGGAAAAACAGCTCCGGCGTGAGGTAGATCTGACCATCCGTGATCGAGATCACGTTGGTCGGAATGTACGCGGAGAAGTCCCCTGCTTGCGTTTCGATGATCGGCAGCGCCGTCATCGATCCGGCGCCCAGGGCATCGGAGAGTTTCGCAGCACGCTCGAGCAGACGCGAATGCAAGAAGAACACGTCGCCCGGATACGCCTCGCGCCCCGGCGGCCGGCGCAGCAAGAGCGCCATCTCGCGATACGACTGCGCGTGCTTGGTGAGATCATCATAAATGATCAGCACGTCCTTGCCCGCATACATCAGCTCTTCGCCCATCGCACAGCCTGCGAAGGGAGCGATCCAGCGCAGCGCCGCCGCTTCCGACGGGCTGACCGCGACGATCGTCGTGTACTCCATCGCGCCTTTTTGCTCGAGAATTTGCGCGAGGGCCGCAACCGTCGAATTCTTCTGACCGATGGCAACGTAGATGCAGAAGACGTTCTTGCCTTTTTGATTGATGATCGTATCGACCGCGATCGCCGTCTTGCCCGTCGAGCGATCGCCGATGATCAGTTCGCGTTGGCCTTTGCCGATCGGAATCAGCGCGTCGATCGCACGGATGCCCGTGGGAAGCGACTGCTTGACCGCCTGACGCTCCACGACACCCGGTGCGACGTTCTCGATCGTCCGGTATTTCTTGGTCTCGATCGGGCCCTTGCCGTCGATCGGCTGGCCCAGCGGGTTGACCACGCGTCCAAGGAGCGCTTCGCCGACCGGAACCGACGCGATGCGGCCGGTCCGGCGAACCTTATCGCCTTCCTT
>DATKPZ010000041.1:0-4908 GCA_035523815.1 Alphaproteobacteria bacterium | reverse complement strand
GAATACGGATTTGCTCGTTGACTCGCAGCGGTCGAGCTATGGCGTTTTCCCTTTCAAGAGAGAACAAAAAATGGCGCTGCCGAAGCAACCCCACGCGCGGAACCTACCGACGGCCCCTCGAGTAGTAACCGGATCGCCCGCAGGCATCCGGTGAGTGCCCGGGGCGAACCCCAAGCGCTTCTTCGGCCTGCGCAGAATATCACGGCCGGGGGAGGGGTGTCAACGACGCTCTTGCCCGCTTGCCTTGCTAGCGGCGAGCCTTGGCCTTGGGCCCGCCCGTCGTGCCGCGGATGGACCTTTTGCGCGCGGTTCCGCGCGAGGCCCGCGCCTTGGCCTTTTCCCAGGCCTCGCCGATCTCTTCCAGCTCGTCGGGTTCGAGATACTCACGTGCAATCCCGAAGACCGTTGACTCCTCTTCCTTCACGTGGTGCGCGACGTTCTCGCCCAGGACTTGCAGCTCGGCTTTGAATCGCTCGTCGGGTTTACGGCCCGAGCTGACCATCTCCACTAACGATCTCGCCGCCGCATGTTCGGTGTACGCCTCGAACATCTCGACGCGTTCGTCCTGTTCTTCGGCGCGGTCGCGAAGCTGCGCGTAGAAAAGCCGCTCCTCGATCGACAGATGCATGATGAGTTTCTGTTCGATCTCGCGGGCGAGGTCGTGGATCCGCTTGTCGCCGGGATCGCACTTTTTAGCCTCATCGAAGAGGGCCGAAACTTCGCGATGCTCCCGTTTGATGATATCCAAAACGTTCATGCTAGAGAGCTTCCCGAGGACTGCGTCGTCGAAACGACGTTCTGGAAAACCGGAGGTACTAGACGAAACCGCTCGATCTGGTTGCGCCCTTGCGTTGTAGCTCGAGCTGGCGCAGTTCAACGCGGCGAATCTTGCCCGAGCGCGTTTTCGGCAGCTCGCTGACGAACTCGATCTCGCGCGGGTATTTGTACGGTGCGGTCACGCGCTTGCAGTGCTCTTGAAGCTCCCGAACCAGCGCGACGGTGCCGTCGTGCCCCGCTCGTAAGACGACGAACGCTTTGACGATGTTTCCGCGGTCGGGATCGGGGCTGCCGACCACCGCCGATTCGGCGACGGCGGGATGTTCGAGCAGCGCGCTTTCGACTTCAAACGGCCCGACACGGTACGCACCCGAGCTGATCACGTCGTCGGCGCGTCCGACGAACCAGAAATAGCCGTCCTCGTCGATGTACGCGCGGTCGCCGGTGAGATAGTAGCCGGCGCGGTAACTCTTCGCCGTCTCTTCGGGATTCTTCAGGTATCCTTTGAAGAGCGAAGGCGGTGTGCCGCGCAGCGCGATATCCCCGGTCTCGCCAATCTTGCACTCGTTGCCGTCCTCGTCGATGACGGTGACCTCGTGACCGGGTGTGGGTTTGCCCATCGACCCCGGCCGGATCGTGCTGCCGTGCAAGTTGGCGACGAGCAACGTGTTTTCGGTCTGTCCGTAGCCGTCGAGAATCTCGAGGCCGAACGCTTCTTTCCAGCGTGCGATCACTTCAGGATTGAGCGGTTCGCCCGCGCTCACGCAGTGGCGAAGCCTCGGCAACTTCCAATGCGCGAGATCGGGCAGCTTCGCTTCGAGCCGGTATTCGGTCGGCGCTTGGCACAGAATCGTGACCTCGAGCTTCTGCAACAGATCCATGCGCGCCGCCGGATCGAAGCCGCCCTCGTGCAGCACGATCGTGCTGCCGTGCGACCACGGGCCGAGCAACACGTTCCAAAGCGACTTCGCCCAGCCGGTCGACGCCGTGCACCAGACGAGGTCGTCCGGCGTGCAGTCGAGCCAGAACTGCGCTTGCATACGTTTGGCATAGGTGTAGGCGCGATCGTGCACGACGCCCTTGGGATCCTTGGTCGTGCCGCTGGTGTAGACGATGTACGCCCACTCGTCGGACCGCGTGTCGACGCCCTCGAACCCTTGCGCTTGCGCGGCAAGCGCGTCGAGATCGAGCCACCCCGGCGCACCGCCGCGCACCGAAAACCCGGCGCGCACGGTTGCCGCGTCTTTGCGCGCCGCGTCGAGTTCGGCTAAATTCTGAGCGTCGCCGATCATCGCGACGGCTTCGGCGTGGTTGGCGCGGAAGATCAAGTCCTTGGCGCGCAGTTGTTCGGGACCGGGAATCGCAATCGCGCCGAGCCGGTCGAGCGCAAGCATCACGAACAGCCACTGCGGAACCTTGGGCAACGCGACGATGACGCGCGAGCCGCGTTCGATGCCGCCGTCGCGCAGGACGGCCGCGTAACGCTGCGACTGCTTAGAAATCTCGGCGAACGTGTAGTCGCGTTGCGCTCCCGCCGCGTCGACGAAGAGCAGGCCCCGCCGGTCGTGCAATGCGAGCTGGTCGATCACATCGCGCGCGAAGTTGAATTGCTCGGGAACGATCACAGCGCTGCCAGCGCCTCGCGGTAGCGTGCCAGCAAGAGATCGATCGCGGCATCGTCGATCACGAGCGGCGGCGCGATGCGCAGCACGCGCTCGTGCGTGTCCTTGGCGACGACGCCGCGTTCGAGCAGCGCCGCAACCAGCGCTTTCGCGGGCACCGTCAACTCGATCCCGATCAAAAGGCCGCGTCCGCGAATCTCTTTGATCTGCGACGATTGCGCGGCACGCAACCCTTGCATCAGTTTGGCTCCGGCGTAGCGCGCCCGCGAAGGAAGCTTCTCATCGACGATCACGTCGAGCGCCGCCTCACCCACCGCACAGGCGAGCGGATTTCCACCGAAGGTGCTGCCATGATCGCCGGGTGCGAAGAGCAACATCAGCGCTTCGCTCGCGAGCACGGCCGAGACGGGATAGTAACCGCCGCCGAGCGCTTTGCCGACGATCAACAGATCGGGTTTGATGTTGTCGTAATCGCAGGCGAACAGGTCACCCGTGCGTCCGAATCCGGTCTGAATCTCGTCCGCCGCAAAGAGCACGCGGTGTTCTTTGCACAGCGCCCAGGCGCGCTTGAGGAATCCATCCGGCGGGACGATCACGCCGCCTTCGCCTTGAATCGGCTCGATGAGGATCGCGCACGTATTGGGCGTGATCGCGCGTTCGAGCGCGCTTTGGTCGCCGTACTCCACGAAAACGAAGCCGGGCATGAAGGGGCCGAAGTCGGCGCGATACGCGGGATCCGTGCTGGCGCTGACGATCCCGGTGGTGCGCCCGTGAAAGTTGTTCGAGAAGACGATGATCTCGGCGGCATTTTCACGGATGCCTTTGACCCGGTAACCCCAGCGGCGCGCGAGCTTGATCGCGGTCTCGACGGCCTCCGCGCCGGTATTCATCGGCAAGGCGCGTTCGAAGCCGCTGACTTCGGTGAGCTTTTTCAGGAAGCGTCCCATGCGATCGTTGCGCAGGGCCCGGGAGGTCAGCGGCACCTTCGCCGCCTGCTCGACGAGCGCCGCGAGGATGCGCGGGTGGCAGTGCCCTTGATTCACGGCCGAGTAGGCGCTGATGCAATCGAGATAGCGCCGGCCCTCCACATCGTAGAGCCACACGCCCTCGGCGCGCTCGATCACCAGATCCAACGGCGCATAGTTATGCGCGCCGTAGGTCTCGTCGAGGTCGATGAATCCTTGTACGGTCTCAGACTTGCCCGGCATGATAGGACAAGATTGCGCCAGCGGACGCGAGAACACTTCTTTCGCGCATCATGCACCACTTATCCGACCGGACCAGCGCGCTGCTCGAGCGACTCCGCCACCGCGACCACGGCGGCGTCTCCGATGCTGGGCGCACCAAACTGCTGCTCCACGGCGAGATGCGGCCGGTCGTGGTCGTACTTTTTCACGGGATTGCGGCCAGCCCGCAGCAGTTCGTGCGGTTCGCTCACGAGCTGCACGCGCGGGGACACAACGTGGTGGTCCCGCGATTGCCGCGCCACGGTCATCGCGACCGGCTCACCGACGCGCTTGCCCGGATGAGCGCCGACGATCTGCGCGCATTCGCGACCGAGAGCATCGAGCTTGCGCAAGGCTTGGGCGAGCGGGTAGTGGTCGCGGGATTCTCGCTGGGCGGACTGCTTGCGACGTGGTCGGCGCAGAACTTCCCGATCGATCGCGCGGTCGCGATTGCGCCGTTCTTTGGAATGTCCTGGATGCCGACGGCTTTTACCGAGCCGTTTGCCGATTTGCTCCTGAAATTACCCAATATCTTCGCGTGGTGGAATCCGCTGGTGCGCGAGCGGCTGCAGCCCGAACACGGCTATCCCCGCTACTCCTCGCATGCAATCGGCCAGTCGCTGCTTCTTGCGCGTGACGTCTTCGCGCATGCGGGCGATGTGCTGCCTGCGCGCGAGTTGATTCTCGTGACGAACGCCAAAGAGGCGGCGGTCAACAATCGGGCGGTTCGGCGGCTGCGCGGCCTCTTGCGCGCCCGGCCCGGGGGCCGATTGGAGCACGTCGTCCTGCGCGGCATTCCGATCTCGCACGACATCATCGAACCGCTGCGCCATCCAAAAATTGCCGGACACGTCTTTCCGGAACTACTCGATTTGATCGATCGTCCGGTATAATCGTCAGATGGCTGTTTCAACCGCTATCCGCCTCATCCACCACTCGATCGACGGCGCCGCCGTCGATGAACCCGCGCAGCGTTACGGGGACGTTTTCGACCCGGCCCACGGCGTGGTGCAAGCCCGCGTGGCGTTTGCCGATCCGCCGATGGTCGATCGCGCCGTTCGCGCTGCCGCGGCAGCCTTTCCGGGGTGGCGGGATACGCCGCTCGGCAAGCGCGCCGAAGTCCTCTTCGCCTTTCGCGAACTGCTTCGGACGAATGCCCAGCGCATCGCGCAGATCGTCTCGTCGGAGCACGGCAAGGTCGTGACCGACGCGGCGGGCGAGGTGGCGCGCGCACTGGAGGTCGTCGATTACGCGTGCGCGCTCACGCAGATGACCAAGGGCGA
>DATKPZ010000040.1:0-5640 GCA_035523815.1 Alphaproteobacteria bacterium | reverse complement strand
CCTTGCCTGCCGGATCCACGCTTGACGGCGGGAGGACCCCCTCCTATAATCACGTGGATGTGCCGCGCCCGATGAGGCTCCGGCCCGCGTTTTGCGGCGCATCGACCAACGAAGGCAAAAACTATGGCTATGACCCATCCCGTGACGGATGGTTTGGAGTACAACGAGAGAGTCGACGAAGATCTCGTTGCCATCGCAAAATCGGGTGACAACCTGGCGATGGAATACCTGCTCAATAAGTACAAGAACTTCGTCCGTATCAAAGCCAAGAGCTATTTCTTAATCGGGGCGGACCGCGAGGACATCATCCAAGAAGGTATGATCGGCCTCTATAACGCCGTGCGCGATTTCAAGGCTGACAAGCTCTCGAGCTTTCGCGCGTTCGCCGAGCTCTGCATCACGCGGCAGATCATCACGGCGATTAAAACCGCGACCCGTCAGAAACACATCCCGCTCAATCAGTACATCTCGCTGAATAAACCGATCTACGATGAGGACAGCGAACGCACGCTGCTCGACGTGATGGCTTCGCAGAAGACGTCTGACCCCGAGGAACTCGTGGTCACGCAAGAAGTCTCCGATGACATCCGTCAGCGTATTCGGCAGAATCTCTCCGAGTTGGAGTCTCAGGTGCTCGAATCGTACCTCGAAGGTAAGAGCTACCAAGAGATGGCGCGCGACCTTGGGCGCCACGTGAAATCGATCGACAACGCGCTCCAGCGCGTGAAGCGAAAGATCGAAAAGAATCTCGCGGAATTCGAATTCCAATAGAACCTAAAGCGGCCGGTCAAATGACCGGCCGCTTTGATGATCCCTGGGCCGCTGGAATCGCCTAGAAGACGCCGTTCTCCCGCAGTACCGCCGTGTCGGCTTTCACGTACTGCACGAAGGCCGTGATACCGGCGTCCGCGTTCTTCCAGGTGTATAGGTGCTCGTCCGTGGCGAACGAGTACAGATGATTGCGAATGTTGTCGGGCGTCGGCTCGACGCCGTTGTACGATACGACCATGTTTTGATGGTCGCCGATGAACCCGCTCGCGATATAGCCGAGCGCGCCGGAGGTCGCAGCGACTTGCTCCGCGACCGCGACCGCGTTCTTTGCCACCTTGATCGGGATCAGCGTTTTGGCGACTTTGTCTTCGAAGACGAAGCGCGTGCCGGTACCGATCTCGCGCCCGATGATGACGATCTTGCGATCGTTGCCGCCGATCTGCTTCCAGTTGGTCGTCTTGCCCGAGAAGATCCCCGTGAGCTCGTCGCGGGTCAGGTTTTTGATCCCTACGTCAGGATTGACCACGAACGCAAATCCGACCACACCGAGGACGGTGTCGGCGAGATCGTCGTCGTTGACCGCGACGTCCGACATCGCGACGTCGACTTGGTGATCCTTGAGCGAGGCGATGCCTGCGCCCGAGCTCGTTCCCTTGACCGAGATCGTCACACCGGGATGGGCGCCTTGGTAAGCCGTTGCCGCTTTGGCGACCAGCGGCGCTAAATTCGTGGTGCCGCCGACCTTGATCGATTGGTCGGCCACAGCCGGCAACAGCAGCGACATGGCGAGAAAAAGGGCCGCCGGGACGGCGACGAAGCGATGCGCGTGCATTCTCATGTTGAAGCTCCTTTTGCGGACGTTCCGCATTGTAATACCTGTGTTAAGCATGTTAAGCCCTGCTTGGCGGCCTAGCGGATCTTAGTAGACGCCTGACGCCTCGAGAATGGCTCGTTGGGCGTTAACGAAGGTTACAAAGTCGCGCGCTGCGGCCGGCCCGTCCTTGCGCGTATAGAGATGTTCGTCGGTCGAAAAGGCGTACGTGTGGTTGCGCACGTTTTCGGGCGTGGGAGCAACGCCGTTGTAGTTCACGACGAGATCGGGATGGTTCGCGACGAACGCGGTCGCAATATAGCCGACCGCCCCCGGCGTGGTTGCAATGTCGTGGACGAGCTCGAGCGGGTTGACCGGATCTTGCGTCGGAATCTCGACCTTGGCCACCTTGGTCTCGAACAGCATGCGTGTGCCCGTGCCGATCGCGCGCCCGAAAACAACGATCGGCTGGTCTTCACCGCCGATCTGCTTCCAATTGGTGATCTTGCCGGAATACATCCCGATCAGCTGATCGCGCGTAATGTTCTTTACGCCCGTATGCGGGCCGGCGAGAACGGCGACGGCAAGCACGCCGATCGTCGCATCCACGAACTCGGGATAACCAACGGCGATATCGGATGCCGCTACGTCGATCGACCCCGCTCGCAGCGCTGCGATCCCTTGGCCCGAATTGGTTCCCTTCACCGCGATCGAGGCTTGCGGATGGGCGGCTTGATATGCTGCCGCGGCCTTTTGCAGCAGCACCGTTTGATTGAGCGTACCTTCGACGCGAAGCGCGTTTGCCGGCGGTGCGGCGTCGGCAATGAGAATCCCGTAGGACTTCAGAATTGCCGCTTGCGTTGCAACATATGCAAGAAACTGCGCAGCCTGCGGACTTGCATCCTTGAGCGTGTAGGCGTGTTCGTCGGTCTCAAACTTGTAGATGTGATTGACGATGTTGCCGTCGGTCGGCGCGACGCCTTCGTAGCTAACGACGAGATTCTCATGGTCGCCGACGTAGTTGGTCGAGCTATAGCCGATGCCGCCCGGCGTGCTTGCGACGGCATTGACGACGGCGGTCGCGTCGGGCTTGATTTCCATGGGAACCAGCGTCTTGGCCACGGTCATTTCGAAGACGAATCGCGTACCCACGCCGATCGGACGGCTGAACGGGACGATGGCGAGGTCGTTGCCGCCGATCTGTTTCCAATTGGTGATCTTGCCTGAGTAGATGCCGATCACGTCTTTGCGCGTGAGGTTCGTCACGCCGGCACCGCTGCCGACCACGAACACAAATCCCACGACGCCGATTTTCGTGTCGCTCAGATCCGGATCGTCGACGGCGACGTCGGAGCAGCCGATGTCGATCGTGCGCGCTTTGAGCGCGGCGATGCCCTCACCCGAACTCGAGCCTTTGACCGAGATTTCGGTTCCGGGATGCGCGGCTTGGTATGCTACCGCGATTTTGGCGAGTGCCGGAGTATCGTTGGTCGATCCTCCGATGCGCAAGGTCGCGTCGGCGGACGCGGGCGCAGACGAAATGATTGGTAGTAGGAGCGCGGTCGCAAGTGCTACGTGCCCGAAACGTACGAGGAGTCCCACGAAAATAGCCCCCTGCCCATAATGGACGGAAGTTTTGGAACACACCCGCACTCCAAAGGAATGCTTTATAGGTCTTCGGTTCGGGGAGCCTGAGGATTTACTGTGGCCGGGCTCCGGAACCCATCGATTCGACGATTTGCGCGTAAAGTTTGTCGCGCTCCTCGATGGGATCGACGATGAGAACGCTTGCCGCCTCGCCGTTTTTGGGATCGAGGCATACGGTTACTTTACCTTTCGCACACACATCCATACAGGTGGTGGAAATAACACGTATCGCGCCCCACTCGTCGTTTTCTTTGAGCTCAGCCTTCAACCAGTCGCGCAGGTTGAAGTCGCCGAGTCGCTCGGCGACATCGGGTGCTTCCTCTGGGATGCGTTCTTTGAAGCAACGCTCGCAGACCAGAACGAGTCCGCTCTCGAGCCATTTGGGGTTGACCGGTTGCATGTGTGCTGTCGTATCTTTAAAGATGAAATTGAGTGGAGCCGGCGGTGGGACTTGAACCCACGGCCCCCAACTTACAAGGTTGGAGCTCTACCGCTGAGCTACGCCGGCTTGCCGGATCGGGTCGTTCGCTTCAACGAGTGGGGCGAGCCTCCTTGGATCGCTATACCAACGTTTTCAGGAACTCGTCCATCGCATGCACGAATCGTTCGAAGGCGGTGCGATGAAGGTTGTGCCCTTGGTCCTCGAGCGTGACGATGTGCACGTGAGGCCCATGATGGGCGTTGATGGCGTCGAGTACCGGCTGCGGGACGATGGTGCCGTCGGATCCGGCCATTACGAGCAGCGCGGGTTTCGGGTACGTGGCGATGTCCGAACGCAAGTCCCAGGAGCCGCCGCGATTCTCGTCGCGCAGTCCCGCGATGGGCGCCGTCGTCATTGAGTGAACGGCGTGCACTTTGCCCGCGACGTCGTCACCGCCCCAGTGCGCTTGCGTGTATTCAAAACGCACGCGGGTGTCGCGTGCCTCACCTTGAAGGGCAAAGACCTCATCGAGCTCTTCGATGAATTCGGCGTACCAGCGATCGTCGACTTGCACGAGCATCGGATCGATCGCGACCACGGCGCGCGCACCGAGCGTGAGCCCCGCGCGCAAAACGACGGCGCCGCCCCACGAGTGGCCGACCAGCACGTCGGCGCCGGTGACGGCCGCGACGTTTTGTAGGTCGCGGATTCCGCGTTCGAGCGTCATCGGGCCGCTTACGTTGGCGGAGTCGCCGTGGCCGCGCTGATCGTAGGCAACGACGCGATAACGATCGGCGTAATGACGCGCGAGCCGGCGCCAGGCAAGGCGTGAACTGGTCATTCCATGCGCGCAGAGCATGACGGGGCCGCGCTCGCCCCAGCGCTCGATCGTCGTCGTGGCGCCGTCGTCGAGGGTGATGACTTGTTCGGTCGTCATTGCGCGAGCATCACCCGGGCGGCGTTCCAGCCGGGCGCGCCCATGACGCCGCCGCCGGGATGAGCTGCCGCTCCGCACATGTACAGGTGCTTCACCGGCGTCTTGTAGTTCGCGTAGCCGGGCACCGGCCGGAGCGCATAGAGATTGTGCAAGGGCATCGTTCCTTGAAAAATATTCCCGCCGGTCAATCCGAAGGTCGATTCGATGTCGACAGGACTGAGAATCTGGCGATCGATTACGGAGGAGGTGAAGCCGGGTGCGTAGCGCTCGACGATCGCAAAACAGCGATCCGCAAAGTTGTTTTTTATCGCTTCGGTCCACGGACCGTCTTTCAAACGGTACGGCGCATATTGCACGAACATCGACATCAGATGCTTTCCCGGCGGAGCGACGGTGGAATCGAGCGAGGACGGCAGGCAGCACTCAACCACCGGCTCTTTCGAGGGATGGCCATACTTTGCATCGTCGTAGGCGCGTTCGATGAAGTCTTGATCCGGACAGAAATGCACCGTGCCGTGATGCTGCAGTCCGGGTTCGTGGCCCGGGAGCGCGGTGAAGCTCGGTAAGCGCTCGAGCGCAACGTTGATTTTGACCGAAGCGCTGTCGTACGAGATCCGCGCGACGGCCTCGCGGAACGCGAGCGGCAGCGTCGCGGGATCCAGAAACCGCTCGAAGGTGAGATGCATGTCGACCCCGCTGGCAACTTGCTTTGCACGGTACTCCTCGCCGCCGCTCAAGGCTACGCCGTTCGCCGTGCCGTTCTTCGTGAGAATTTTGACGACTTCGGCATCGGTTTTGATCTCCACCCCGAGGTCGATGGCCGCGCGCGCCAGCGCTTGGGTGAGACCGCCCATTCCGCCGCGCATGTAGGCCCACACGCCGCGCTTGCCGTTCGTCTCGCCCATGACGTGATGAAAGAGCACGTAGGCGGTGCCGGGCATCGACGGCGCCATGAAGGCGCCGATGATCGCGTCGGTCGCGAGCGTCCCTTTGAGCTCCTCGCTTTCGAACCAGCGATCGAGGATCGGTCGTGCGGCGCCGCTCAGCATCTCG
>DATKPZ010000039.1:0-3725 GCA_035523815.1 Alphaproteobacteria bacterium | reverse complement strand
GCGGCTTTGACGGGCTTGGTCTTTATCGTGGTCACGCTTTCGGCCGACCTGCGACGGCGCGAAGGCGGGCCGACGCGTGACGGCACGTCGATCTTCAGCTCTCCGACCGTCGTGCATTTTTGCGCCGCGTTCTTCAACTCGGTCGTCTTCGCCGCGCCGTGGCGCGTGCCGGCGTTCGCCGGCATCTTGATCGGTTTGGCCGGCCTCTTCGGCGCGGCATTCGCGGTGCAGACCGGATTTCGCGCACGTAAGCTCGAGAACTATAGCGCGGATACAAGCGACTGGATGTGGTTTATCGTTTTGCCGTTCGTGGCGTATCTCACGCTCTGTCTCGCGGGGTTCGCGCTCGCGACTCATCCGTCGGGCGCATCGTATGCGATCGGCGGCGCGACGATCTTGTTGATTTTTATCGGCATCCACAACGCCTGGGACGTCGTGACTTACTTGGCGACGCGATCCGACGCGGAATAGCCGCTATCGAGCGCGCCCGCGACCGTGCCCGAGTCGTCGCTCGAGGCCGCTTCGCCGGCGAAGAACAACGTGTCGTCGATGGGCTGTGCGAGGCGCTCACGCGCATCCACCGCCCCGACGCGCAGAAAGCTGTAGGCGCCGCAGGCGAACGGATCGGTTTGCCAGTCGTGAAAGTACGCGTTGCGCAGTTCGGCTCCGATGTCGACCGAGGGAAACAGCGTTGCCGCCGTGGTGATCGCCGCCGCGATCGGATCCGCGCCCTGCTCGAGAAGGCGCTGCACGGCGCCGCCGCCGGCCCACGCCATGAGCAGTGGCGCGCGATCGGGAAAGCGCGTCCAGAGCGTTCGCAGTGGGGAACTCGATGCCTGAAAAAAGCCGCTTTCGCGATAGCGTCCGCCGTCGAGCTCCTCCCAAAAAGGGGCGTGAAATTCGAGCGCTACCTTGAACACCGGGCCCATCGCGATCGCGTCGATTGCGGCGCGTGTTTCGCTTGGGAGCGCGGGCGAAAAGAGCTCTTCTTCGCGCTGCAGCACGCCGATTGGAACGGTGACGATCGCGCGCCGTCCCTCGACGGAGATCGCGTCCCCGTCGCAGAGCGCCTGGATCTGCACGCTCTGCGCTGACCAGGCGATGCGCGTCACGCGCGTGCGCAGGAAGAGACGGTCGCCCGCAAACCCGGCGAGATGACTCATGATCGGCGCATAGCCGCCCAGCGGGCGATGTGAGGTATCGTTGACGCCGCTCAGCCACTCGTTTGCAATGCCGATCACGCTGGCCTCGTCGACGATGGCCGCGTCGAAGCCTTCGACCAGCGCGCAGACGTCGGCGCGCTGCTCGGCCGAGAGCTCGTCGCGCATCGAGTCGAGAAACGCCGCCACGCTTTGATCGCGTCCGTGAACGTCAACGCGCCGAAGCACGCGTTCGGCCGGCGCCCAACGATCGTGCGCTCGCACGAGGCGGCCGTCGCGGAGCGAAAAGGCCTGCGATGCGGTTGGGATCGCCCTCTCGCCGATCTCGCGCATCAACGCGCGGGTGGAGCGTGCCTGGCCGTGGATGAACTCCGCGCCGAGCTCAACCGGGAAGGACCCGTGATGCGAGGCGAGCGTGTAGGCGCGGCCGCCGACGCGATCGCGCGCCTCCAGCACCAGAAAATCCGCGCCGCGCTCGCGTAAGCGGCGCGCTGCGGCAAGTCCCGCGGCGCCTGCGCCGATGACGACGACGTCGGTCTGGATGTGTGTCACGAGACGGGCGTAACGAAGGCGAGCTTTGCGTCGAGAATATCGAGGACCGACGGCCAGACGAATTGCCGGGCGGTTGCATGGGCGCTCTCGATCATGCGTTCGCGTTGGCCCGGATCGCTCCAAAGCCGTTCGAGGTAGCTTGCGAGTTCGGCGGGGTCGGCGGTGTCGCAGACGATCGCGTTGTCGAACGCGCGAGCATAATCCTCACCGGTCGAGCCGCAGACGGCGACGCCGCCCGATGCCATCACCTCCAGCCCGACGAGGCCGAACGGCTCCTTGCCGCTATTGGCGAGCACCGCATCGGCCGCGGCGTAGAGCGTGTAGAGCAAATCGTCGGGGAGAAAACTGCGAACGTTGACGACGTCGGCATGCGAGTTTGCCAGAACGCCGGCGAGCGATTCGGCGGAGGGTGCTTCGAGGTGCACGTCGTCAACGACGAGGCCGCGCGCGTGCGCGCGGGCGAAGACCTCGCCGCCATAGGGCTCCTTGCCGCCGCGTATGACGAGCTGCACGGGAACGCCTTGCGCGCGCAGATCGGCAACGCAGTCGATGGCCTGCAGCCAGCGCTTGTCGGGATCGAATCGCCCGACTTTGAGAAGCAGATGCCGGTTGCCGAGCATGCGTCGCAAGTACGCCGCACCCGCGGCACTCGCTTCCGCGAAGACACGTTCGGGAATCCCGTTTGGAATGACCAGCGCCTGCACTCCGTGCTGCGCGAGCTCAAACTTCATGTACCGGCTCACGCAGGTGATCGTCGCTGCTTGTGCCAGCGCGTGGAAGTCGATGGTCGCAAAGCCGTACGTGTTGTTTGCGTTCCATAGGATGGTGAGCGCGTCGCGCAGCCCCGATTCTCGCGCAATCCGATCCAGCGTGAATACGGCGGGAGCAACCTGCCAATCTTCGGCCATCACGAGGACGCGCGTGCCTTGCGCAGCGGCCGGGCGCAGGATTTCATCGAGAACGAACGCGGGAACGGAGTTGCGGTAGTCTTCCATCTTGCCCCACTCGCCGTCATACACGCCGAGCGGGTGGTGTGCCGAGATCCACTGACACCAGCGTCGCAGCGTCAGCGATGTCCCGCGCGGTTCAATGGCCGCGAGGTTTGGGTCGCCCACGAAGATCAGGTCGGTCGCAACGCCCTGCTCGTCGAGCGCGGTCCCGAGTTCGCTTACGCGCACGCCGAGACCGCCGACCATCGCATAGCGATCGGGTCCCTCGAATGAGAGAATAACGACACGCGGAGGAATGTGCGGATAGCGAGCCATGCGTCAGCCGTATTCGCTGCGCTGTTCGATGAGCTTTGCAACCAGCGACGTCCAGCCGGTCTGGTGGCTTGCCCCGATGCCGGCGCCGTTGTCACCGTTGAAATATTCGTAAAACAGGATGTTGTCGCGCCAGAACGGATCGGCATTGAACTTTTGCGCACCCCCGAAGACCGGGCGGTTGCCTTCGACGTCCGGAAGGAAGATGTTGATCAGCCGGCTGGACAGCATCGCGCTGACCTCCCACAGATCGCACTCGTTTCCGCTGCCGGTCGGCGATTCAACTTTGAGCGTGCTGCCGTAATAGTAATGGAACTTCTGCAGCGCTTCGATCAGCAGATAGTTCAGCGGATACCACACCGGACCGCGCCAATTTGAATTTCCGCCGAAGAGTCCGCTAGTCGATTCGGCCGGCTCGTAGTCGACGCTGTATTCGTGCCCGTCGAGACGCAGCACGAAGGGATGTTCTTTGTGATAGCGCGAGAGCGCACGCAGCCCGTACGGGCTCAGGAACTCATCCTCGTCGAGCGCCATCTTCAGAATGCGTTCTAAGCGTTCCCGGCTGACGATCGAGAGCAGACGCCGTTGACCGACGCCCATCTCGTCGATGCTGGCGACGTTACGCGCAAGCTCCGGGCGATGGCTGATGAACCACTCGACCCGGCGCTTGAACTCGGGGAGCGCGTCGAACTCCTCGGGTTCGATGATTTCGACCGCGAGCAGGGGCAGGAGGCCGACCATCGAGTGAATC
>DATKPZ010000038.1:0-4431 GCA_035523815.1 Alphaproteobacteria bacterium | reverse complement strand
AGGCGAGAAGGGCAGCGACCCCGATGCGGTCAGCATCGCAACGCAGCGGGTGAGCCTGCTTACCGCGTCGGCTACGGCGTCGCCCCACGGCCGCTGACCGCGGCCAGCAGATCGCTGATCAAAAACGGCTTGGGAAGCATCGCATCCCATCCGTCCGCGAGCGCCGACCCAAGGCCGATGATTCGCACCGGAACCGCGCCGAGCGCCTCGCGCGCCTCGCGCGCGCCGATGGCTTGCGCGTCGATCAGGATGACGTCGCCGGGCCGTGCGTCCTTCGCGGCCTCTGACGCCGCGCCGACCTCGCGCACGCGAAAGCCGCGCGCCCGCAGCTCGAACGCGGTAAAGCGCGAAAGACGCGCGTCCTTGATCACGATGGCGACGCGGCCCGGGCCCTCGCCTTGGGCTCGCTCGATTGCGGGCAAGCTTACGCTGAACGTACTGCCGCTCCCGAGCGTGCTCTGCACGCCGACACTGCCGCCGTGCCGCTCGACGATCGTCTTGACGATAAAGAGCCCGACGCCGGTGCCGGCGATTTTTGATTTGCGCGCGTTCGAGGCGCGCACGAAGCGGTTGAAGAGTTTTCCGATGTCGTCGGGTGGAATGCCGATGCCGCGGTCTTGCACGCTGACGTTGAAGCCCGTACCTTGTTCGCTGACCTGGATCGCGATGGGCTCGCCGCCCGGCGAGAATTTGATCGCGTTTCGGACGAGATTGTCGAAGACTTGGCGAAGGCGCTCGGCGTCGCCTCGCACGTAGGCGCCCTGAACGCCGATCGTCAGATCGATCGGGCGTTCGGCTCCGATCGCCTCGAGCGTCGATCGTAACACCTCGGCTAAATCGACGCGATCGTCGGCAATTTCGAGCTCGCCGTGCTCGACGCGGGAGAGGGCGAGCATGTCGTTCGCGAGCGTTGCCAGCCGCTGCGCGTTGGAACGAATGGTCCGGGAGGCATCGGTGGCTTCGTCGCCCTCGAGGAAGCCCTCTTCGAGCAACTCGGCAAAGCCGATGATCGAGGTAAGTGGTCCTTTGGTATCGTGTGCAAGCGTCGCGACGAGATCGTGCTTAAGTTGACTGATCTGCATGACCGCCGAGCGCTGCGCCTCGAGCTCGTCCAGCGCCGCGGCAAGCGATCGACGCAGCCAGGCACGGTCGGCTGCGGCGTAAATGGTGCGCACCAGCGATTCATCGTCGCCGATGATGACGAGTGGAACCGGAGCGATCGAGCGTGCGGCGCTCGCGAGGCGCTCGTCGCCTCCCTCGACACCGTGGCGATCGGCAACGACGACGTCGGCCGAGATCGGACCGGCGAGCATCTCATCGAGCGAAGCTGCCGTTTCGACGTGGAGCGCGTCGCCCTCGGGCAACGTGCGCAAGCCCTCCGCCATGGCTGCGCTCCCAACGACGAGCACGCGGAGCGGCGTCACAGCGTCAACCTTTCTGCTTCGCGGCGCAATATCTCCCACGCTGCTTCGACGTCGCTCCGCGTCGTGCGAAGATTCCCGATTGCGAGCCGCAAGACGTAACGATCCGCCAGCTTGGTATGCGAGATGAACATCTCGCCCGTCGCGTTGACCGCTTCGAGGAGCCGCGCGTTGATCTGCTCGAGCTGCGCCTCGTCGTCAACGCCGGCAGGGTGATAGCGAAAGCACACGAGCGAGAGCGGGTGCGGCGCCATCGTCTCCCACTGCGCATCCTCGTCGATCCACTGGGCGAACCGCTGTGCGAGCGCGATGTGTCCGCGAAGCCGCTCGCGAATCGCCGCCGCGCCCATGTGGCGCAGCACGAACCAAAGCTTGAGCGCGCGAAAGCGCCGCCCAAGCTGAATGCCGTAATCCATATAGTTGCGTACGCTGCCATCCGTGGTGGTGAGATATTCGGGAACCAAACTGAACGCGCGACGAACCGTAGCTTCGTCGCGCAGGAACAACACCGAGAGGTCCATGGGGATGAAGAGCCACTTGTGCGGATTGACGACGAGCGAATCCGCACTCGCGACGCCGTCCATCAAATGGGCGAATTCGGGGAGCATCGCGGCGACGCCCGCATAGGCTGCGTCGACGTGAAGCCAAATGCGCTCGCGCTGCGCGATCTGCGCGATCGCGGGCACCGGGTCGATCGACGTGGTCGAGGTCGTGCCGACGGTCGCGACGATCGCCATCGGCTGCATACCCGCGCGGCGGTCCCCGTCGATCGCGCGCTGCAACGCCGCAGGGTCCATGCGGTACGCGCCGTCGGTCGGCACGGCGACGACGTTGCGCCGCCCGATGCCCAGCGCAATCGCGGCTTTTTCGATGTGCGAGTGCGTCTGCGCGGTAGCGTACACGCGCAGGACGGGGAGGTCGCGGCCGCTTAGGCCCTCTTCGCGAATCTCCAGACCCAGCGACTCGCGCGCGGCCGCGAGGGCCGTGAATCCCGCGACCGATGCCGTGTCGTAAATGACTCCGGTCCACGTCTCTTGCACGCCGATCAAGCGGCCGAGCCAGCCCATCACGACCGACTCGAGTTCCGCTGCGGAAGGCGAGGTGCGCCAAAGCATCACTTTTACGTCGAGCGCCGCCGCGAGCGCTTCGGCGGCGATGGCCGCCGGCGCCGCGCTGGTCGCAAAATAGGCGAAGAACCGGGGGTGGTTCCAATGCGTAATCCCGGGCATGATGATGCGTTCGAAATCCGCCATGATCCGCTCGAACGGTTCGCCCTCTTCGGGAGCGCGATCGGGCAGGGCTGCGGCGATCTCGCCGGGGGCAATCGCGGGGAGCACCGGATAGCGGGAGGGCTCGCTCAGATACTCCTCGATCCAGCGCCCGACCCGCGCAAAGTCTTCTTCGAAAGTGCGCTCGCCAACCACAATGGTGAGGGTTGGCGCCGGGCGTCAGAGAAGCCCGCTTACCCGCCGGTTTTTGCACGGGCAAAGGAGTGGCTAACGCATGAAGTACCGCACGTACCCAGCTTCCGACGTCACGGTCAGTGAGGTTGGATTCGGGATGTGGACCACCTCGACCGGGTGGTGGGGTGAAAAAACCGACGACGAAGCGGTTCGCATGCTGCACGAAGCGCGCGACCTGGGCGTCACGTTTTTCGACGCCGCCGATACCTACGGCAACGGCCGGAGTGAAGAACAGCTGGCGAAAGCGTTTTCCGGCCGCCGCGGCGACGTGGTCATCGCGACGAAGTTCGGGTACGACATCTCCGCGCAGTCCGAGCGGCGCGGGCAGATGGAGCTCCCGCAGGACGTCTCACCGGAATTTATCCGCAAAGCGCTCGATGCGTCGCTGCGACGCTTGAACACCGACTACGTCGATATCTACCAACTGCACAATGCCAAGATGGATCACATCGGCAATCAAGAGATGTGGGCGACGCTCGAAGCGCTCAAGGCCGAGGGAAAGATTCGCATGTACGGCATTGCGCTCGGTCCGGCGATCGGTTTTCTCTACGAAGGCGTCGACGCGGTCCAGAAGCACAACGTTGCGACGCTCCAGGTTATTTGGAATATGCTCGAGCAGTATCCGGGGAACGAGCAGATCCACGCCGCGGATGTTTCCCACGCGGATACCGGCTTTATGATTCGCGTGCCGCATGCGAGCGGGATGCTCGAAGGACACTACACCGAGAACACCGTCTTCGCTGAAAACGATCACCGCCGGCATCGCCCGCGTTCATGGTTGATCAACGGCATCCGCAAGGTCGAGCAACTGCGCTTTCTCGAGCGGCCCGGCCGCACGCTGGGCCAAGCGTCGATCCAGTGGCTCTTGCGCGAACCGCGCGTGATGACGGTGCTTCCGAACATCTACGATAGCGAGCAACTGCGCGAGTTCGCGGCGGCAAGCGAATCGCCCGCGCTGAGCGCAGTGGAACTGGCAAAGATCGACGAGCTCTACCGCACCAATTTTGGTCTCGAGGAAGAGCCGATGAAGTTCAAGGGCACGATGACGCGCGAATCGGTCTCGGCATAATGGGGCACGAAAGCGTTCAGAGCAACGACGCGCCGGCGCCGATCGGGCCGTACAGTCAAGCCGTTCGCATCGGCAAGACGATCTATTGCTCGGGGCAGATCGCCCTGGATCCCGCGAGCGGAAATCTGGTCGAAGGCGACGTCTCGGTCCAGGCCGAGCAGGTGATGAAGAATCTGGGCGCCGTGCTTGCAGCCGCAAATTGCACCTACCGGGACGTCGTGAAAACCACGATCTTTCTGGTCGACATGGATGATTTCGCCGCGGTCAACGCCGTGTACGGAAAGTATTTCGACGCCAGCAAACCCGCGCGCTCAACCGTCGCCGTCGCCGGTCTCCCGCGCGGCGCTCGCGTCGAGATCGACTGCATCGCGCGCAAGTAACGCTGTTCGTCACCCTGAGCGTAGGCGCGTAGCGCCGAAGTCGAGGGACCGGCGTTGTCATCCCGAGCGTAGGCGCGTAGCGCCGAAGTCGAGGGAGT
>DATKPZ010000037.1:0-36253 GCA_035523815.1 Alphaproteobacteria bacterium | reverse complement strand
AGCAACGCGTCGCGTTCCGTGCCCGATACCGCCAGAAGTCCGCGCGAAATTGCATCCAGCAGCGGAGGTACGCGGGTCGCGGCGGTCGCATACGCCGCCGCAATGTCATGCGGAACGCCCGAGCAGGGCGAGCGCAGCGCCCGGATGAGGGTCGCGTCGTCTCCCGTATCCCACCAAGCGCGAAGATCGTCGATAAATGCAGCAGCCAGCGAAGCGTTCACTGCGGTTTTGAGTTAAAGGTCGCACCAGGCGCCCCTGCATCCCGCGTATAAAGGGGAATCATGCGGCGCATCATCATCGGGATCAGCGGTGCGAGCGGCAGCGCATACGGCTATATGGCGTTGCAAGCACTACGCGCGATCGGCGGCGTCGAAACGCACGTCGTGATCAGTGACGCGGCGCGCCGCACGATCGAACTCGAGATGGAGATGATGCCGGACGATTTCGAGGCGCTGGCCGACGTCGTGCATCGCGGCGACGATCTGGCGGCGGCGATCTCGAGCGGATCGTTCGTAACCGACGGGATGCTGGTTATCCCGTGTTCGATGAAGAGCGCGAGCGCGATCGCCTATTCGATCAACGACAATCTGCTGGTGCGCGCGGCCGACGTGTGCTTGAAGGAGCGCCGCAAACTCGTCCTCGTCGTACGCGAAACGCCGTTGCACCTCGGCCACCTGCGCACGCTTGCCCAGCTAGCCGAAATCGGCGCCGTGATTCTGCCGCCGATTCCGGCGATGTATGCGGCCCCGCAGAGCGTCGACGACATCATCGCGCACACGGTAGGGAAGGCGCTCGATCAGTTCGGCATCACCAACGACTTGTTCAAGCGCTGGCGAACGCCGAGCTAAGCTATTTCCCGTTGGCCTTGAACGGCTGGAGCACTCCGTCGCCGCTGAACTGCTCGGCGGTCTTTCCGGTCTTGGGATCGACCGTATACAGCAGGTCGGCGATTTCGTCGGCGTGATCTTCTTCGTCTTGAAGAATTTCCTCGAACATGCGCCGGCTGACCGGATCGGCTTGACCGAAGAAATTGACGATGTCGCCGTACATCTTGATCACGACACGTTCGGCGAGCAAATCCTCTCGAAGCAAGTCTGCCAGCGTGTGTCCGCTCTCGAACTTGGAGAACGCACGCTTGGTGATGCCGTTGGGGTCAAGGTTCGGGACGCCGCCAAGCTGCTTGATCCGGTCGGCGATCCGTTCGAGGTGCCCCTCTTCGTCTTGCCAATGCTCCTTGAACAGATCCTGCAGCTGTTCCTGATGGATAGAAGTGGTCATGTAGTAGTGCTGCTTATATCGCAGCACGCAAATGATCTCGGAAGCAAGCGCGGCGTTGAGAACGTCATAGACTTTGTCGAGGGGAAGCGTGTAATAGGGCGTGACCGGCCCGTTTTCCATTGACTCGCGAACCTTCGCTTCGATTTCTTTGACGTCGGAAAGAATAGACATGTACTCCTCATTCCCAAGCTGGTAAGAGAGAGGCTAGCACTAACCGGTAAACCCGCGCAACCGGGGATTTGGCTCCAATTCGGCGACGAGTTGTTCCGCGAGCGCTACGTCGGTGATCCGGTCCACGTTGACGCCGGTTTCGGCGTAGGGGGAGACGATCGCGCGAACCGGCGCGCCGAGCAGTTGTGATGCGCGCCGCTCGGCGCTCGCGACGGAGAGGCGCCCGAAGGCGAACCGTGCGAGCACGTCCCAGCCGAAGAGCGAGGCCAGGCGGAGCGGGTTTTTTCGGGCGGCGCCAAGACGCTCGATGAACAGCTCGAGCGCGGGGAGCACGCGCGGCTTGATGGCGATGAGGCCGCCCCCGCAAAAGGTTCCGTCGCGCAGCCGCGCCCAGGTATGCGGGACGCTCGGAAACGTCGCTTCGTGTACTCGCCGCTCGACACAGCCGTACCCGAGATCCGGGTCGATTGCCAACGCGTGGGCGATAAAGTCGTCGACCGACGCGCCGCTGAGAATAGGAAGGTCGGACGTGCTCACGAGCACGATCTGGTCGGGCGGAAGTTCTCGAAGTCCGTTGCGCAAACTGACGCGTATCTTTGCGCCGTCCTCGCGACGGTCGTCGGCCAATGCCAAAGCGGGGTTGTCGTGCGCCGTCGCCGGCGCAACAACGATGAGTCTCCCGATCTTCGAGCTCGAACGCAGTGCACGCAGCGTTCGCTCGACGAGCGTGATGCCGCCGACGTGCACGAAAGCTTTGTTGATCGCGCCGTGCTCGAGCGCCGCCACCTCGTCAGCAGCTCCGCCGGCGAGAACGACCGCCGTTATCACACCCATGAACGGCCGTGCGCGAAGGCGGTACGGAAGCGCGCATAGCTTGCGTCGAGATCGAGCCGCGCGTCGATCTCTTCGATCGTGCGTGCATCCGGCGCTAGCGTAAAGACGGCCGACCCCGAGCCCGCCAGCAGCGCGTTTGCCGCCCCCGCGTCGCGAAGCGCATCGAGCGCGCGGGCGACTTCCGGCGTAGAGCCGGCGATGACGTCGTGAAAGTCATTTCCCAGTGCGCGCGTGACCTCATCGAAATCGCCGCGCTGGAGCGCGTTCAGCATGGCAAGCGAGGCCGAAGTGTTGCGCGGGCGCGAAGGCGACGGCGAGCGGTCGAGCTGCGCATAGGCTGCCGCGGTCGAGACCGAAGCGGGCGGTTTTACGACCAGCACATGCCATGCCGGAAGAGCCCCGATCGCGGTCACTCGTTCGCCGGTCCCCTCGACGAGAGCGCCGGAATCGGTGAGAAAGAACGGCACATCGGAGCCGAGCGAACGCGCAAGCTTCAGCCAATCAGCCGAGTAGTCGCGGCCAAACGCACCCGACATGGCGGCACGCAGGACCCCTGCCGCATCGCTCGATCCACCGCCGAGCCCAGCCTGCGTGGGGATCGCCTTGCGAAGAACGATCGTTGATTCCGGCCGCGGCGTGAGCGCGGACGCTGCCCGTACCACCAAGTTGTCCTCGCCGGCCAGCGCAGGATCGCTACAGGTAAACGAAAAGCGGTCGGCAAGCGCGACATGCAGCTCGTCGGCCAGCTCGAGCGGCACCATGACGCTGCGCAGCGCATGGTAGCCGTCGTCACGGCGTTCCAGGACTTCGAGGGTCAGATTGATTTTCGCGGGGCAAGTAAAGGTCATCCGCATAAGTTTCGGGCGAAAGGGGCGCTGCGGTCAAGGGCGTAGCACATAGAAGCATGGGTCCGAGCTATGACGCGCAGCGGAACGAGTTTTGCGCTTACGTCGTTCCTGAATCGCAAACGCCCTATGGGCTCTTGCTCGGGAATTATAAATCCTACGCGCAATCCACCGCCAAAGGCGGTATTCGCGGGCTGTGGGATGCGGATACCGACAAGATCATCTTCGGGACGCATCACATCGCGTACCGGATCGTAGAGGACGACCGTAAGACCCTCTTTCCTCACCAGATCACGCGCGAACTGACGTTTCTGCCTTACGCGCAGATCGCCGAATTCACGCTCGAGCATCGCGTCCACGTGACGGAAGCGTTTTACGTGCCTTTTGGCGAGTCGTTCGATCGTACCGTTTCCTTTGTCGTCGACGTGACGCTGTACAATCCGGGATCGAAGCCCATCGAAGTTTCGGTCTTTCCGTGGGCCATGCTGGTGGGACAACGATTTTACGGCGAGCCGGAGAGCGAGATGACGGCCTGGTCGCAGGGGCGTTTCATCTGCTCGAAGAGCAACGAAACCGGCGCCGAACGCTGGTGGGGCGGTTCGCGCGAGCCGCGCGCCGTCTCGCTTTCGCTGCGCGAGCAAGTACTGGCCGAAAGCATGCGGCGCGGCTCGCTCGTGCCCGAAGGCATGCCTGGGTTCGGGCGCGGCGTCGCCGAGAGCTCGACGATGATCGGACGGCGAGTTTACGGAGCGCTCGAATATCGGGTTGCGATCGAACCGGGCGCGCGCGAAGCGCTTCGTTTAGCGGTCGTTTTTCATAAGGAAGGCACCGCGAAAAGCCTTCCGGTTCTGCAGCGATTGCTGGACGACGAGCGCGCTTTGCACGATACGCAGCGGTACTACGCGCGCCGTTTGGCCGACGCGCGGTTCATGACGCCTTCGCCCGAGATCAGCCGCGGCGTTGCTTGGGCAAAAGCCAACATGATTCGGATCGTGAAGGAATATCCGCAGGGTTGGGGATCGACCAACTCGCCTCCGTCCGACATCCTGGTCTCGCGCGACACGTCATGGTTCGTGCACGGTTTCGATTACTTTTGGCCCGAGTTCAGCCGAGATGCGCTCGAAGTGTTCAATAAAAGCGTGGATGAATCGGGACTCATGATCGAGTACGTGCGGGGAGTCAATGGGTACACGACTGCCTACGACTTGAATATCAACGACGACACGCCGTTGCACTTGGTCGCGATGCTGCACTATTACAACGCTACGCTCGACGACGGTTGGGTGCGCGAGCGCTTGCCTTTGGTGGTCAAATTGGCCGACTACATGCTGACCCAGCGCGACGATCAAGGGTTGCTGTTTTGCAAGGCAAAGGGCGTCGACATGTACGGCATCTCCTCGTGGCGCAACATCATCCCGTACTACACACTCGACGGGGCGGTCACGGAAATCAACGCCGAGGGGGTTTTTGCGCTCGAGGCGGCGGCGATGCTGTGCGCGGTGGCGGGCGATTGGGACAATTGGGAAAAGTACGCAAATGAATCGCAGGCGCTTCGCGAAGCGATGATGGATTATTTGTACGACGACGATACGGGCGCGTTCGCGCTGAACTACGACCAGGATCGCAATTATCAAGACAACTTCACCTCCGACGAGGTCTTCCCGGTTTTGTTCGGCGTGGCCGCAGCTGAACAGCGCAAGGCCATTCTACGCCGGCTGCTCGAGGCGGATTTCGTGACGCCGGTTGGTTTGCGGACGATTTCCACCGCCGACGCGTGGTACTTCCCGTCGTACGGATTCGGTCTGCTCGGCGGCATTTGGCCCGATCTCACGCTGTGGTTCGCCGTCGCGCTCGCGCGAGACGGATTCGTTGAAGAGTGCGTTCACTTTCTCAACGTGGTGTATGCGGCGATGGAGGTCGGAAGTGCGCGCAACACGGTGCCGGGTGAATTCGGCGAATGGTTCGACGGCGGTTCGCTTGCCAATCGCGGTATGTATCTCTCGCCGTGGACCGGGGCAAAATATTTGTGGGCCGTTGCGGAAACGATCGGAGGACTCAACGGTTATCGGACCAGCGGCCGCCCGCATTTGGCGCCGATGCGCCCGAAGGATTGGCAATGGATCGCCGCCGCACGCGTGCACTGGGGTGGCAAGCGTTGCAGTTATGTCATCGACCTCGTGCACGATCGGATCTACGGCAACATGCCGGAGCTCTCGGCTGAAGAGCCGTTCACCTGCATCTTCGCGGGCCGCGACGTGAGCGAAGAGTTGACGATCTCCCCGGTCGAAGTCGGCGCGATCGGTTTTGAAGACGAGCGCGGGGCGGTGCGGATCTTCGTGTGCAACATGCTCGACCGCCCGCGGCCGGTGTCGATCGAGTTTCGCGGGCATACGGCGCGCGTCACGATGGAAGCGGGCGAAATGCGCGAGGTGCAGTTGATCGGACGGCCGACCGAGCGGCGAGCACGCGCCGCGAAGCTCGACGTGGTGCCCGCCTGATGAATGGTCCGAACCGTCTTCCCACGATGATCCTGGCCGCGGGCGTGATCGTGCTCTTGGCGGCGATCCTTTTGGGTGAGCATATGGGCGATCGGGTCATGACCGAGGCCGCGGACAGCGGCAATCTCACCCAGACCCCGCTCGTCACGCCGGTGCCGCAACCTACTGACGGACCCTACGGCCCGGACTGGAAGCGATCGCAAACGCTCGCCGCGGCGCCCGATCCGCATTTCCCGGATCCGCGCGTCCCGCCCAAGCCGTTGCCCACGCCGGAGCGGTCGGCGACGCCTTCGCCGACGCCCGCTTGGACGCCGAACCCGAAGCTGCCGATCTGGGACCAGACCGAAATTCCCAGCCCTTCGCCCAGCGTCACGACCTTTTCGCAGGACTCGACGGCGGCAAGCCCCAGCCCCGGACCGACGCCGTCGCCCGAGTAGGCGGCCTTCGGGTTCCGACTTGTCGCTAATGTCTCCATTGGTTTTCCCTGATACGATGGAGACATGGATGAGAAGTCGACCGGTACCGTCACCGTAAAGCGGGGCCTTGCCCAGATGCTCAAGGGCGGCGTCATCATGGACGTCGTCACGCCGGAGCAGGCCATCGTCGCGCAAGAGGCCGGCGCCGTGGCCGTCATGGCGCTCGAGCGCATTCCCTCGGATATTCGCGCCATGGGTGGCGTCGCGCGCATGAGTTCGATCGAGCTGATCGCCGGCATCATGGACGCCGTCACGATCCCGGTCATGGCCAAGGTGCGCATCGGGCACTTTGCCGAGGCGCAAGTCCTGCAGTCTATCGGGATCGACTACATCGACGAATCCGAAGTACTCACGCCCGCCGACGATCTCTACCACGTCGACAAACACGCCTTCACGACGCCGTTCGTGTGCGGAGCGCGTGACCTCGGCGAGGCGCTGCGCCGCATCACCGAAGGTGCGGCGATGATCCGCAGCAAGGGTGAGGCCGGGAGCGGCAACATCGTCGAAGCGGTGCGGCACATTCGCGCCATCAGAGACACCATCGCGCAACTGACCGTCGCGCCGAAAGAAGAACTGGTTGCGCGCGCTCGCGACATCGGCGCGAGTTACGAGCTCGTCAAGGAGGTCGCCGAGGCGGGAAAGCTGCCCGTAGTGCTGTTCTGCGCGGGCGGGGTCTCGACGCCGGCGGATGCCGCGTTGATGATGCAGTTCGGCGCCGAAGGCATCTTTGTCGGAAGCGGTATCTTCAAGTCGAAGGATCCCAAGCGTTTCGCGCGCGCGATCGTCGATGCGACCACGCACTTCACCGACCCCAAGGTCGTCGCGGAAGCGTGCCGCTCGCTCGGAACCGCCGACGCAATGCCGGGTATCGACGTGCGCAAACTGGACGAATCAGAGCTACTCGCGACACGTGGAAATTAACCCGCTGATCGGTGTTCTCGCGCTGCAAGGCGACGTGGTCGAACATGTCGCCGCACTCGAACGCGCCGGCGCGCATGCGCTTGGGGTGAAGACCGCACAGGATCTGGCGCGCGTCGACGGTCTGATCGTTCCGGGCGGCGAGTCGACGACGGTAATGAAGCTGCTCGATCGGTTCGGCCTCTCCGCGCCGATCGTGAAGCGCGTGCGCGACGGCATGCCGCTGTGGGGAACGTGCATGGGAATGATCGTCGCCGCTCACGACGTCGCGGACCTCGACCAGCCCACGCTCGATCTCATCGACATCACCGTCCGTCGCAATGCGTTCGGCCGTCAGAACGACTCGGCCGAGGTAGAGCTGCCGATTCCTGCGCTCGGCAGCGTGCCGTTCCCGGCGATCTTCATTCGTGCCCCATGGATCGAGCGGGCCGGCCCGAGCGTCGAGTTGCTTGCCTCGCGTGACGGGCATGGCGTGATGGTTCGCGCGGGTAACGTGCTCGGGACCTCCTTTCATCCCGAGTTGACCGGCGATCCGCGGGTCCACGCGTACTTTCTGAGGATGGTCGAAGACGCGCGTGCGCAAGGGAAGGCTTCCTCCGCGGCGTAACCTCTCACCCAATGAGTTCGCAAGCGGCGGCATCCGGCTCGCACGAGTCCGGATTCCAGGGACAGATCCCACCGCTCGAGCCGTTGCTGACCGAAGTGATCGCAACGCTCGCGCTAGCGGCGCACGCCTATCTTGCCGACGACGGGGGCAAGGAGCCGGATTTTCGCGCCGCAGACGCGGCAATCGACGTCGCCAGCCTCGCCTTCGAACGCGTTAAAGAAAGGTTGCGGCCCGACGAAAGGTTAGCAATAACTCAAATGCTGACCGAAACTCGACTTACGTTCGTTAGAAAGCGAGGCATGTGAATGCCTCGCTTTCGCGCTTCTAAACGTCTCTCGTGCCGTTGCGTTCAGGGAGCATGACATTGTGAGCGACGTACTCGTCTTGAATTTCACCTACGAAGCGCTGAACATCACGAGCTTCCAGCGGGCAGTGAAGCTGCTCTTCGCCGGCAAGGCCGAGATCGTTCACAATCGCGATCGCGTGCTCGCGTCGACGCGCTACGAGATGCGCATGCCGTCGATCATAAGGATGCTCTACTACATCCGGCGGCCGATGCAGAAGGTCGCGTTGACCAAGAAGAACGTGCTCATTCGCGACGATCACGCCTGTCAGTATTGCGGAATCCGCGGCGAGAAGCTGATGACCGTCGATCACGTGGTCCCGCGCAGCCGCGGCGGCCCTTCGACGTGGGAGAATCTCGTCTGCGCCTGCATGCGCTGCAACAACCGTAAGAACAACCGCACGCCGGATGAAGCGAACATGTCGCTCAAGCGAAAGCCGCGTCAGCCCAAGTACATTCCCTGGATTCAGATCAAGCGAAACACGCTGCCGGGTGAGTGGGGCAAGTTCCTCTTCCTGTACAACGTCTCGATCGACGAACGCGTAGAAGCCTAGGATTCCGTAGAACTACGGACGCTCGTGCTGCGCCGGATCGGCTATGCTCCGGCTATGAAAGCACTTGAAATCGATTCACGTTTCGCGCTCTTGGGGATCCCGTTCCTCATCGGAGCCATGGCCGTTTGGATGGCTATCGCGGGCGTCCACACGGGGAACCCTAGCGATTTGGAAGGCGCGCTTTTCATGACGGCGATCGTAGGGTGGGGAGTTAGTTTGCTGCTGCCGCCCCTCGTCGTGGCGATTTCCGCATGGGCGCTTCGCGAATCACGGGTTCCGCTACCGCTTTTCCTGATGCTGCTGCTCGTCGCGCTTGCTCCGGTAGCGTACTTTCAGTGTGCGAACATGCAATCGTCACTGCTTTTGGCCTGGCTCTCTAACGGAATGAACTTTCCGCAGTACGAGCAAGCCTTTCCAAGGCTCCTGACCGAGGCGCTGGCCATATTCGGTGGGTTTACCGCGCTGGTCGGATACGGACTCTATCGCTTAGTTCCTAGAGCGGCGCCCGAGTGACAGCCCTATCCCCATAACCACGAGGCCGAGCGCGGCAAAGCCGAAGGAGAAGTATTCGACATCCCTCATCGAGTGCGCGATCGCGCGGATTCCGAGCACGATCGGTCCGATGAAGAAGAGTACGTTTCCGAAGGCAAACACCGGGTTCGGACGCGACGCGCTCATGCGGAAGTTCATCAAGATCCCGAACGCACCGCCAAGGATGCAGGCGCAGCCGACCACGACGAGTACGCTCGTCACAATGGCGAGAGCTCGTCTAAGTCGCGCCCGTTGCTGTTCGGTCCGAGCACACCGATGTCGAGCGCGACGATCGCCATGGCCGATCCGATCACGAGGAACACGCCGAGCGTGCCTTGCGCGCGTAGCACCGCGGCAATCAGAAATGGGACGAAGATCGAACTGAACCGGCTCCACGAGTACACGAAGCCCACCGCCTGGCCGCGAATGCGCGTCGGGAAAAGCTCGGCTTGATAGGCGTGATAGGTGGCGGAGAACCATGCAAGGCCGAGCGTGACGACGATCCCCAAGCCTACGATCAAGATCGGAGTTCGCACGTGCGCGAAAGCAAGGCCCGCGACCGCCACAATGAGCGCCAACACGACGATCTGCCACTTGCGCTGAAAACGGTCGGCGTAGAACATCGCAAGCACCGGCCCGAGCGGGTTGACGATCGCAATCAAAAATGAATACTGCAGCGAGTGCGTGAGTTCGACCCCTTGGCTCGCGAGAAAGATCGGAACCCAGGAGGCGAAGCCGTAGAACCCGATCGACTGGAGCAGATTAAAGATCACGAGCATGACGGTGCGCCGGCGATACGTGGGATTAAAGATCGTTTTGAGCGTGAAGGCCGGTCCGGTCGCGGCGCGTTCGCTGCGGGCGGCTTCCCAGCGAACCGAATCGGGTAGCCCCGGACGCACGAACCAAATGACCACGCCGCCGAGCGAGCCGATCAGCGCAACGATACGCCATCCGTCGAGTCCCCCGAACGTGTGAGGCACGAGCAAGTAGGCGAAGAGCGCCGCCGCCGGGATCGCGGTATAGCCGATGACCTGCGTGAACGCGATCCAGCGCCCGCGTTGTTCTTTAGGAACGATTTCGGAAACGTAGGCGTCGGAGGTGACCAGTTGCACGCCGATGCCGAGCCCTGCGAGGAAGCGCCACGCGTCGATCGCCGGACCGCTCTGCATGAACGCCATGACGAGGGTGGCCAGCGAATACCACACCAGCGAATAGGTGAATGCGGCTTTGCGTCCGTAACGATCCGAGATGCCTGCGAAGATCAGCGTGCCGAAAAACATTCCGGCAAAGCCGCAGGAGATGAAGCTGGCAAAGCCCTGGAGCGCAAACGGCGAGGGCGACGTGGCGCTGAACAATCCCGCTCGTATCAAACCGAGCGAGATGTACGCCGTCATGAAGAGATCGTAGAGTTCGAACCAGCCGCCGACCGAGATGCGCGCGACCGCGCCGCGAATGTTCGTCGCCACCCGACGGTTACGCGAGAACCGGCAACGGAACCGCGTCGCAAAATGCGCGGCGCCAAGCACTTTCGACGCGTGCGCGAGTCGGCTTTTCGACGACCGAGGCAACGCAGCCGTCGGGGCGCACGATGAGGACAACCGGCGGTTTCACGTGCCAGCGCTTCGGCGGCGCCTCCACTCGTACATGCGGGAGGTCCAAAGCAAAATCGCCGGCGACGATCAAAATAGCCTCACCCGCGCGGCGAAGGTTGATCCGCGATCCGTCCGCGAGGCGCAGATCGTCGATGCGCCGGCCCGCGAGCGGATGGCGATTGTCGATGATCGGCGAGGAACTGTAACGCCCGTTGAGCATCCCGATCCCTCGGCAGAGTTTGCGCTGCATTCCGCGGCCGCGGATCGCGCGCGCGAACGTGCGTAGCGCGAACTGCCGCACGCGCATCGGAAACGTAATGCCCAAGCGGGTAATACGGTCGGTAATGCGCTCCACCGTATCGGTAATGATCTCGCGGCGTTCGGGATCGTAGCTCGCGAGCAGCGGTTCGGCGCAACGTTCGCTGCGAACGGCGAAGGCGAGTTTCCAGGCGAGGTTTCCCGCATCCTGAATCCCCGCGTTCATGCCTTGTCCGCCGGCGGGGCTATTCAAATGCGCCGCGTCGCCCGCCAGGATCACGCGGCCCACGACGAAGCGCCGTGCGTGACGCCGGTGAATCTTGAATAGACTGCTCCACTGCGTTTCGAACGGTGCGTCACCGAATAAATCGCGCACCCGCTCGCGATGGGCGATCGACGAGAGCGCATCCTCGTCGCTGAGCTCTTTTGGGACCGAAGCCATGACGCGCCAGGAACGGTCGCCAAACCGGATTGCGCCGCGAAGTCCCGGCTGGTCGAAACGCATGCGCGCGGTCACCTCGGGCGGGATATCCGCGTCGACCGTCTCGTCGCTCAGCACGACTCGCGCGTCGTACGTCATCCCTTGCAAGGTCAGTCCGATGGCCGATCGGACCACGCCGTGCGCTCCGTCGCACCCGACCACGAAGGCCGCGTGCAAACTGCCCGGCCCGTTCGAGCTCTCGAAGAAAACCTCGACGCCGCTTGGGCTCTGCGAGAGGCCGGTGACGGTAACGCCGGTGCGTAGTTCGCACTCGGGCTTTTCGTTCACCAGCTCGCGGAGAATTCGCTCGGTGTGGTTCTGCGGCAGCATCAGCGCGCCGGGATCGTCGAAAATATCTTCGATCGCCGAGAAATCGACGGTCACGAACGTCGCCTGCGTGCGCGCGTTGACGCCCTTGAGCAGGGGGGTGAATCTGCCCGCTTCACGCAGCGGCGCGTAGGCGCCCCAATCGCGCAGGATCTCCTGCGTCCGCGGCCAGATTACCGCCGCGCGCGACTCTTTGACCGGCTCGGCGTTGCGCTCGAGAACCATCGATCTCGCGCCGTAACGCGCAAGTCCGAGCGCGAGGGCAAGGCCTACCGGCCCTCCACCGACGATGATTACCGGTGCTTCCACGCGAAGCTCGTTCGATCCATGATTCAAGCGGTGTCCCACCTCTGGCTTCCGTTCACCCAGATGCAGTCCTTCGACGCGAGTGCACGGACGTTCGTCCGCGGCGACGGTTCGAGCCTGTTCGACGCGCGCGGACGCCGGGTCTTTGACGCCGTGAGTTCGATTTGGACCATCATTCACGGCCATTCTCACCCGGCGATCGTCGACGCTATCGCGCTTCAGGCTGCGACCCTCGATCACGCGACGACGCTGGGGGCGACGAATCTGCCGGCGGAGGCGCTCGCCCAGGCGCTCTGCGAGTATTGCGAAACCGACTACGCTTTCCTCGCGAGCGACGGCGCGAGCGCGGTTGAGGCGGCGATAAAAATGGCGCTTCACTATTGGCAGCACGTCGGCGAGCCTCGCCGTACCCGATTCCTGCGCCTGGTCGACGCGTATCACGGCGACACGGCTGCGGCGATGAGCGTCTCGGGCATCGCGGTCTTCAAATCTCACTACGGCGCGATCACCTTTGAGACCAGAACCTACGAGCATGCGGAAGACTTGGAAGCTGACGACGTCGCAGCGGTCATCGTCGAACCGATCGTTCAGGCTGCAGCCGGGATCCGTTTGGTTTCGCCCGAGCAGTATATTCCGCTGCGCGATTGCGCACCGCTGGTGATCGTGGATGAGATCGCAACCGGATTTGGACGTACGGGGACGATGTTCGCGTACGAACAGTTGCAACTTCGCCCCGACCTCATCTGCTTGGGGAAAGGCATTACGGGCGGCGCGCTGGCGCTCTCGGCGGTGCTTGCCCGAGAACGCGTTTATCAAGCCTTTCTCGGAGCGCCGGAAGAGCACCGGCAATTTTTTCACGGACATTCGTACGCCGGAAATCCCATTGCGTGTGCGGCGGCGCTGGCGTCGCTCGAGCTCTTTGCAAGCGAAGGGACCTTCGAGCGCGCCGGAAGCGTCGAACGCGTCGCTTCCGAGCGCGCCGCCGTTCTGCGCAACCATCCGGCGGTTCGCGAGATTCGGCAAGCCGGGACGATGATGGGAATAGAATTGCAGGAGGCCGCACGCGCGTGGCCGGTCGCGAATGCGCTCTACGACCTAGGGCACTTCACTCGGCCCATCGGTGCCGTGGTGCAGCTCGTGCCGCCGCTGTGCACGAGCGACGGTGAGATACACGACTTCTTCGACGCGTTCGCAGAAGCGCTGGAGCGTACGCGTTGACCTATTTGGATCGAGCGTCGGCCTTGTTGGACGAGATCCGAGCCCAGGGGCGGTACCGCGAAGTGCGTTCGCACGGACTGCTCGGCGAGCTGGATTTTTCATCGAACGACTATCTTGGCCTCGCGAGGGACCCGCAGGTGGTCGAAGCGTTTCGCCGCGCGACGCGCGCCGGTTCGGGGGGCGCGCGTTTGCTGGGGGGAAGTCACCGCGAGCACTCGCTGCTCGAAGAAGAGCTGGCGGAATGGCTCGGTCGCGAGCGCGTGCTGCTCTTCTCGTCGGGCTATCACGCAGCACTCGGAGCGATCGCGGTCTTGGGTCATACGGTCGATCGAATCTATTCCGACCGGCTCAATCACGCATCGTTGATCGATGGTATTCGCAGCACGCACGTCGAGCGATTCGTGTACGATCACGCGGCATTGCCGTCGCGCGCGCATCGACGGGGCAACGCACTCATCGTCACCGAGTCGATCTTCGGCATGGATGGTGACGCCGTCGATCTCGAGCGCATGCTCGTCGATCTGGGCGAGGGCGACGTGCTGTTGATCGATGAGGCCCACGCCCTCGGGGTTACGGGACCGCGTGGGGCCGGGCGCGCGCGTGCGCTCGCCGATCCGCGCGTCGTCGTCATGGGCACGCTTTCCAAATCGTTCGGTGCGCAGGGGGGCTTCATCGCGGGGCCCGCCGTGTTGATCGATTTGCTCGTCAATCAAGCGCGCCCGTTCATCTTCGATACGGCCATGCCGCCCGCGGTAGCGCTTGCCTCGCGCGTTGCGCTCACGCTCGTTCGTCGAGCCGATGCGGCGCGCGAGCATTTGCATGAAAACGTCGCACGGCTGCGTGCCGGCCTGCGCTCGCTCGGCTTTGCCGCCATCGACGACCTCTCGCCGGTCGTTCCGGTCGTGCTCGGAAGCGAGGAGCGCGCGGTGGAAATCGCGCGCGGCCTCGAAAGCATGAACATCTATGCGCCGGCGATCCGGCCGCCCACCGTTCCGCCGGGCAGCTCGCGGCTTCGGCTTTCGGTGCGGGCGGATCATCAGCGGGAACACATCGACCTGCTCGTACAAGGACTGGCGAAATGCATCGTTACTTTGTAACCGGCACCGACACCGACGTCGGCAAGACGCGCGTAACCGCGTCCCTCGCGCTTGCGCTCAAAAACGCCGGCATGACGCCGACGATCGTGAAGTTCGTCCAGACCGGCCTTGCCCCCGGAATCCCCGGCGACGCCGCGCGGGCCGGAAAGCTCTCGGGTGTTCGTTCGCTCGAGCTCGCACGTTTCGAGAAGGCCGCAGATCCGTGGTCGGCGGCGCTTGCTTCGGGCCAACCGGAAGTTCACGCGAGCGAGCTGGTTGAGGCGGTTGCGCACCTCGACAACGGGCTGGTCACCGAAGGTGCGGGAGGACTGATGGTCCCGCTCAACGCGCGCGAGCACTTCGGAAACATTGCCGTGCTCGGGAAGTTCGACACCGTGCTCACGATCGGCCTCAAACTCGGCTGCGTCAATCACGCGCTGCTGACCGCCAATCAATGCCAGCAGGCCGGGATCCGGCTGGTGGGCGCCGTCCTCGTCGAGCGCTGGGGGCCGACCGACGATCACTATCGCGCCGACGTCGAGCGAACGCTGCAGGGAAAGGTCAAGATTCTTGGCATTCTGCCGTTTGACGAAGACGAGGCGGCCTCGGTGAAGACGGGCGCGCAGATCTTCGCACCGTACTTTACCTAGCACGAGGACACCCTTGCACCCGACTATAGTGGACGCGCGCGAGCGCGTGATCGACCGCGGACTCCCCGCCGATCGGACGCTGCTGGAAGCGCTCGCCGGACTGCCCGACGACGACGTTCCGGATCTTCTGGCGCTCGCCGACGACGCGCGCGCGGCGTATTGCGGCAACGGGATAGCCGTCGAGGTGCTCTACAACGCCAAGAAAGGCGGCTGTTCGGAGGATTGTCACTTTTGCTCGCAGAGCGCGCGCTTTGCGAGCGACGTCGAACCCGAAACGCTCGCGAGCGTGGAGAGCTTCGTTGCGGCGGCGCGCGATGCGCACGTCCGCGGTGCGGGTGAATTTTGCATCGTCGTCGCGGTACGCGGTCCCTCGACGCGCCTGCTCGAGCGCGTCTGCGAATCGGTTCGCGCCATCAAGGCGGAGCTGCCTCTTAAGGTCGCGGTGTCGCTCGGCATCTTGCGCGACGATCAAGTCGCGCAGCTCGTAGCCGCCGGCGTAGACAAGGTCAACCACAACCTCGAAACCTCGCGCCGCTACTTCCCGTCGGTCTGCACGACGCACACGTTCGACGAGCGGATGGCGACGCTGCAGCTCGTGCGGAGCGCCGGACTCGAAGTGTGCTGCGGTGGGATCATCGGCATGGGCGAGACGGCTGAGGATCGCATCGATTTTCTGTGCACGCTCCAGGAGCTTGCGCCCGAAGAGGTTCCCATAAACTTTCTTAATCCGCGTCCGGGCACGCCGTTCCAAGATCGGTCGCTGGTCGAACCGGTCGAGGCGCTGCGCTTCGTGGCGATGGCGCGGCTGGCGCTGCCGCGCGCGCTCGTGCGCTTCGCCGGAGGTCGCGAGATCACGCTCCAGGGCCTTCAGGATCTGGGCATGCGCAGCGGCGCGAGCGGCATCGTGCTCGGAAACTACTTGACGACGGGTGGCCGCAGCGATCAAGATGACTTCGCGATGCTCGATCGACTCGGTTTCGAAGTAATGGCGTGACCGCGCAACGCGTGGAGGGAGCCAGGCGCCCGTCAAGCCTGGACCAGACCAAGACCCCGTATTTCCAGGCCTTGCTCGAGTACGTCGACTCGGGCGTTCTGCCGTTCCACACGCCCGGCCACATGCAGGGGCGTGGAGCCGAACTTTCGTTCCGCGAGTTCGTCGGCGACAACATCCTAGCCATCGATCTTACCCCCATGCCGGGCATCGACGATTTGCTCCAGCCCACCGAGTCGATCAAAGAGGCGCAAGAGCTGGCGGCGGAGGCGTACGGCGCGGATCACACGTTTTTCTTGATCAATGGCTCGACCAGCGGCAATCAGTGCATGATGATGGCCGCGTTGAATCCGGGCGAGAAGATCGCCGTGCCGCGCAACTCGCACAAGTCCATGCTCGGCGGCCTCGTCATGAGCGGCGCGCATCCGATCTACATGCAGCCGGCAGTCGATCAAGAGATGCACATGGACAACGCGGTGACGCCGGAAACGGTGGCGCGCACGATCGCCGAGCATCCGGATCTCAAAGCGATTTACCTGGTTTCGCCGACCTACTACGGCGTGGCGGCCGATCTCGCTTCGATCGAGCGCATCACGCACGATGCGGGGAAGCTGCTGTTGGTGGACGAGGCCTGGGGTCCGCACTTCCAATTCCATCCGGCGCTCCCGCTCTCGGCAACGCAAGCCGGCGCGGATCTCTCGATCAATTCCACGCACAAGATGCTCTCGGCATTTTCGCAGTGCGCGATGCTGCACCAAATCGGCGACCGGGTGCGTCTGGATCGACTCAAGGCCGTCCTCAAGATGTTTCTCTCGACCTCGCCCAATCTGCCGATGGTCGCTTCACTCGACGTGGCGCGCATGCAGATGGCAACGCAAGGCGCGGCGCTTCTCTCGCAAACGATCGATCTCGCACAGGAGACGCGCCGCAGGCTCAACCAAATCGAGGGCGTGTATTCGTTCGGTGAAGAGATCCAAGGGCGCGAGGGCGTCTTCGATTTGGATCCGACGAAGATGACCGTGCGCGTGACGGGTCTGGGGTACACGGGGTACGAAGCGTCCGAGCTCCTGCGCAGACGCTACAACATTCAAGTCGAGCTTGCGGATCTCTTCAATATCGTCGCGCTCTTTACGATCGGCACGACGCCTGAGGCCGCCGAAAAGCTGGTAAGCGCCTTCGAAGAGATGGCGCGCGAGGATCGCCCCCTCGACATGTACGCGCCCTCGGGCATTTTGGAGCAGCGGCTCAAGCGCGGCACGTACCGCATGCCGCAGATTCCCCCGATGCGCATGCTGCCGCGCGAAGCATTTCTGGCCGACACCGAGTTCGTCGACTTCCGCAAGTCGGCGGGGCGCATCTGCGCGGAAACGATCTCACCCTATCCGCCCGGTATCCCGGTGCTCTCGCCGGGCGAGGAGATCACTCCCGAATTGATCGACTACCTGCGCCTCGAGCTCAAAGCGGGCGTGCGAATTCAAGGTCCATACGACGACCAGCTGCGCAAAATTCGCGTCGTTTGCGAATAAGCGGTAGGATATGGCCATGATTACTTCCAGCCGTATTCTCTCGCTGCTCCTACTCGGGCTGACGCTGGCGATGTCGGCCCACAGCGTCGCCCGCGACGTTCCTTACGTCGCCGCGTTTACGCCGGTGAATTCGAATGCCGCGCCGGATTCGGGGACGATGAAGCTCAACTTCAATCACGGCATCATCAGCGGAACCTACACGGACACGTCGATCAAACCCGGCGCCCCGCTCTACAATCGGCGCAACGTGCCGGTGAGCGGCGGCGTCGACTCCTCCGGCCGCGCGAACTTGATCATCGGCCCGTTGTCGTTCCGAGGGACGCTCGAGGGGCCGTTATTTAGTGGTACCGCGACCGTGCATGGACGTCGATATACGTTCAAAGCGCACCAGGGTACCCCGGGTTAAACACGCTCCGTAGTGGTTGGTTAGGCGCCCGACCCAAGATGTGGGAGGGCGAGCGTGCCGTTGTGGGTAAGTATCCACAGGAATCCGCAGGATGCGGATCGAGGTTCGTAGCGCAGGATGCGCGGCCGGCCGGAGGCCGGACGAACCGTGTCACCCTTGGAGGCGAGGAACGCGTTGGCCGTTAAAGCGCAGTCCGTTTCCCCGAGCTGGGAACTCTCACAGCTCCTCGACATCTTCCCACTCCCCATCCGGCAGTCGCTCGTGCGGCTCCACAACCTCGAAGACATCATCGAAGTCGTACTCGACCTGGGGCGCCCGCCCGAGGCGCGATTTGCTAACGACTTTCGCTATCTCTCCGAGACGCCGGTCACCAACGAAGACATCGGGCACGTTTGTTCGCGCATTTCGCAATTCGGGCCTGACAATCGAGCCGGCATCGAGCAGACGCTGCATCGCATCAGCGCGATTCGCAATCGTCAAGGTAAGATCGTCGGGCTAACGTGTCGCGTCGGTCGAGCCGTGTACGGGACGATCGATATCTTGCTCGACGTCCTGCGCAGCGGCAAGTCCATTTGTTTGCTTGGACGGCCGGGCGTCGGAAAAACCACGATGTTGCGCGAGTGCGCGCGCATTCTTTCCGAAGACCGCAAGCGCGTCGTGATCGTCGATACCTCCAACGAAATTGCGGGCGATTCGGATATTCCGCATCCCGGCATCGGCCTCGCGCGGCGCATGCAAGTCGCCGATCCGGCGCTGCAGCACGCGGTGATGATCGAGGCGGTGGAAAATCACATGCCCGAAGTGATCGTGATCGACGAGATCGGGACCGAAATGGAAGCCGGGGCGGCCCGGACGATTGCCGAGCGCGGCGTAACGCTGATCGGCACGGCGCACGGCCAAACGCTCGAGAATCTCCTGATGAATCCGACGCTCTCGGATTTGCTCGGGGGCATCAGCGCCGTAACGCTTTCTGACGAGGAAGCGCGCCGTCGCGGCACGCGCAAGACCGTGCTCGAACGCAAAGCTCCGCCGACGTTCGATCTTTTGGTCGAAATTCAGGATCGTGACCGCCTGGCAATTCACAAGAACGTCGCCGACGTCGTCGATGCGCTTCTGCGCGGCTATCAGCCTCAGCCCGAGATTCGCCAGCGCACCGCAAGCGGCGACGTTGCAATCCTGCAAGAAGCCGATACCGAGTCGATGCCGCAGCTCACGGAGTCGCTCGAGCATCATCACCACGAGCAGCACGAGGATTCGGCCGACAAGCCGCTCTTGATCTTCCCCTACGGCGTTTCGCGCAACAAAATCGAACGCGCGGTACACAATCTGCGGATAAACGCGTCGATCGCGCGCAACTGGGACGATGCCGACGTCGTGCTGACGCTCAAGACGCTCGAGCGCAAGGGCCAGCCCAAGCTCAAGCAGATCGCTTCAGACAACGTACCGATCTACTCGATCAAAACCAACACGACGACCCAGATCCAGAGCGCGCTTCGCGACGTCTTTAACCTGGGGTCGATCGATCACGAAGAGATCGCTCTGCGCGAAGCCGAGGAAGCCGTGTATCAGGTGCTTCTCACCAATCAAGCCATCGAACTCTCGCCGCAAACGTCGTACGTGCGGCGCATGCAGCATCAGCTGGCTGAGAAGTATCGTCTCCAGTCGCGCAGCACCGGTCTCGAACCGAACCGTCGCGTCAGGATCTTTAAAATAGCGGACTAAGTCGCGCGGCTTCGCTCGCGCTTATCAGCAATTTGGGAGTCGAGTCAGACCCGGCCCGCACTTCTTCGAGAGAGCTCGCCAGGTAACCGACGTCGGATGCGTTGGTTCTTCCGATGTCGCCTTATCGAAGGCTCGGACTCGGGCGGCGTCGCCGGAGCCGGTCAAGACCAAGCCTCGCAACGTGTCCTCGCGCTTCGTGTCCGGTAGTTGATCCAACACCGAGATCAGAAGCTTGGGGTTTTCCACCATCAAGGCCGCGAGAGCGTCGCTCGCCGTTTCGCCTGCATAGCCGTCGGCAGCGCCGTACACTTGGTAGCGCATCAGCGTATCGGCAGCGAGCCGGTCCGTTTTTGCGCGCGCACTGACCTTGTCGATAGCGGCCATGACCGCGTCTTGGTCGGCGAGATCTTTTGATCCGCAATACACCACGGTGGCGGAGATGGGGATCCATCCCGGCGCCGGTGCTGAAACGTGCAGCTGCCCCGCGCGATCCGCGTCGACGCGCAGTTCGGTGCCGTTTGGGAACGTATGAACGGACGAATGAGTATCACGAACGAACGTCGCGCATCGACCGGTCAGTGCAGGCTCCTTGAGAAGGGCGAGCAGAACGACGGCTGCGACGTGCATGTGATCGACCTCCTTAGATCGCCGTGATCTCGCCGTCTTCGCCGACCAGGAATCGGGTATCGAAGGCGAGCATCTCGTCGCCGCGTTTGATGCGGCTGTGAACGTTGAAGCGGTGCGAGGGCTTCTGCCCCGGCCGGTTCACCAGGCCGCCGTAGAAGAGTTTGAGGAGCGGCGTCTGGCCAGGCTTGGGGGCCTCAAGCTTGTTCTGCGAGACCAGCATGTTGATGATTTTTTGCTGGAGCGCGAGCGGCAGCAGCCGATAGGCGTCGTCAACCTTCTCGCTCGGTTCCTGATTCTGCATCTTGCGCCGATCGCTCTCGGGCTCGTCGTTGACGTAGCGAACGATCGCATCCCAATCATCCGCGGCGATTCCGACGAACTCGCACATGTACCGGTGCCACTTCCCGCCCTGGTGCTGCACCTGATCCGAGCGCACGTGCTTGACGCGAAGGGGGATGTTGCGCTCGCGTATGCGGGCGATGATATTAAAGGAGTTCGCCGCGATCGGCTCCTGCAGGATGAACATGGCGCCGTTGGGCGAGATTTCGAGTCCGACGCCTGACTTGAGCAGGTTCGCATCGCTCGGATTGGGCTGATACCACATGTGGTACGCGCCGGCCTTACGCTTGTACTGACGCCGATCGCCCGCGCGCCCGAGAAACCACTCGATGATGTCGCCGAACATGGAGCTGGGAGATGACATATAAAGCCGCTCCGTCGAATAACGATCCGTGCCATTTATCACGGTCGAAGGCATTGAAGGCTGCGGCAAGAGCACGCTCGTAGCCGGCCTTTCCGAACGATTACGCGCTACGGGCAAGGAAACCATCGTGACCCGTGAGCCGGGGGGGACGCCCGCGGGCGATGCGATCCGCGGAATCTTCCTCCAGCCGGGGCTGCAGGTGGCGCCGTTGACCGAGGCGCTCCTGATCAATGCTGCGCGCGCACAGCATGTGGTCGACCTGATCGAACCGGCGCTGCGCAGCGGGACGATCGTCGTATGCGACCGCTTCGTTGACTCGACCCTGGCGTACCAGGGCTATGGGCGCGGCATCGACCTCGGGTTTTTACAAGAGCTCTGCGATACCGCGAGCGGGGGCCTTGTCCCGACGCTGACCTTCCTGCTCGACGTGCCCGTTGCGATTTCGCGCGAGCGCGCCGCCTCGCGCGACGGCGGGGCCGGCGATCGCATGGAGCGCGAGGATCCGGCCTTCTACGAACGCGTACGCCGCGGGTTCCTGGACTTGGCGCAGGCTTCGCCGCGTTATCGCGTGCTCGACGCAACCAAGCCTCCCGAGGAACTGGTCGCGCAGGCGTTCGGCATGCTCTCGGCGGTCCTATAGTGAGCGACTTGCAGTTCGACGTGATCGGCGCGGAGGGACCAAAGACCTATTTTGGCCGGATGACGCCGGCGTCTCTCGCCCACGCGTATCTCTTCAGCGGCCCGCCTGGTGTCGGCAAGAAATTCTTCGCCCGGCGCTTGGCGCAATCGCTTCTTTGCGAGGCGCCCAAAGACGGCGTCCTCGGCTACGACGGAACGTGCGCCTCGTGCCGGCTCTTTACGCGCGAAGGTGCGCGACATCCGGACTTTTTGGAGCACACCGGCATTCTGAAGATCGGCGACGCCGACGCCGCGATGGGATTCCACGAAGGTGAGGATCTCACCGCGCGCGATCTCGTGCGACAGCTCTCAATGCAGTCCTACAGCGGCGGGATGCGCGTATTGCTCCTCGGCGACATCGACTTCGCCACGCATCACGCGGCTAACGCGCTGCTCAAATTTTTCGAAGAGCCGCCGCGCGGCGTCGTGCTGATCCTCACCTCTCCCACGCCCGGACGTCTGTTGCCGACCATTCGCTCGCGGGTCATCGAGCTGCGCTTTCCCCTGCTGGCACAGACGCAGGTACGCGAGATTCTGCTCGAGCGCGGCTACGATCAGGAGCGCGCGCAGCTTGGAGCGTCGCTCGGTCAGGGAAGCGTCACGCGCGCGGTGGCCGCGCTCGGCGGCGATGACGAGACGCTGCGTTCGCAGATCGCGGAATGGTTCTTCCGCGTAGCTCGCGGGGAAACGCCGGAAGACGGCTGGGCGACGCGTGAGACATTGGACGAAGGCCTAGAGACGATCAAGACGCTCGTGCGTGACTGGACGGCTCTGGCTGCCGCCGGCGATCGCGCGACCGTGATCAGCATCGACTACGCGGACGACCTGCGCGCCCTTCCGCCACTACGGCCCTCCGAGGCGATCGCGCTTTTCGGCAAACTCGACGATGCTCAGCGCCTTGCTCGCACCAACGTCAGCCCGGCGATGGTGAGTGAAATCGTCCGCATGGCGCTCACCGGATCCGGCTAGTAAAAGCCGCGGAAGGCCGTTTCGTCGTAGGTCACGGCGAGAGGAAACGCAATGTATGCAAGAACGATTGCGTTGAACAGCGCAAGGCCGATCAGGTACGCGATCACACCGTACGGCGCGAGCAGCGGGCCGAGCAGATACGCCGGCACGTAGACCCACAGCGCCGCAAAGAGAATCGCGAGAATAATGCACGAGAGCAAATTGGCGCGTACCGCGCGAATCGATCCCGAGAGCGCAAGGCCGCCGGGTAATCCACCGATCGCCGCCGCCGGAATGGTAAGGATCAGGAAGAAGTACGCCAGCAGCTGCAGGCCTATCTGCAAGATTTGGCTGCCGAGCAGTCCGCCGATGTATCCGGCCGCATATACGACGAATTGAAATCCGAGCGCCGCCATTAGTATCCCGCCGGCTTTGCGCCGCGTCTCTTCCCATGCGTCGTCAAAGCCGGTCTTATAGCCGCGCGCGATATTGTTGGCTTGGATCACGGCGCCGCCGAGCGCAAAGAGATAGACGATCTGCATGACAAACGCAAAGAGTCCGCCGCCGAAACCGCCGAGCGGATCGGTAAACGTGTTTTGCCAGTACGCCACAACCATGCCGAGGATCGCGGCAAGAAGCGGCAGCGCCAAAATCGAGGGATGGCGCACGAGGTGGACGAGCGCTTGTGCGTAGATTTTGAGGTTGACGCTCGGTCCGCCGCGACGCATCAGGATCAGCCCCGTGCTCCGGCTAGCGCGTGATGGCACGAGCAATCGGCCTTCAGGTCGATCTTCTCGACGATTCTTCCAATCGCGTTCTTCACGCGATCGTTGTTCTTCTTGAAGACCTCCATCACTTCGTGGTGAGAGACCGGTGCGATCCCGTCGATGCCGACGTCGTAGTCGGTGATCAGCGAGATGTTCACGAAGCAGATCTCGAGTTCACGCGCGAGGTAGGCTTCGGGGTATTGGGTCATGTTGATGACTTCCCACCCTTGGCTCTGAAACCACTTCGATTCCGAGCGCGTCGAGAAGCGCGGCCCCTGAATGACCACCACGGTTCCAGTGGCGTGGGTCTCGATGTCGAGGGAGCGCAGCGCGTCGACGGCAAGCGGCCGCAGCGTCGGGCAATATGGGTCCGCGAAGCTCACGTGCGTCGTGATCGGGCCGTCGAAAAACGTGTCTTTGCGGCCGGCGGTGCGGTCAACGAGCTGATCGCATACGACCATCGATCCCGGCTTGACGTCCTTTTTGAGCGAGCCGCATGCGTTGGGCGCGATGATGAACTTCACGCCGAGGGACTTCATCGCCCATAGATTCGCCCGGTAGTTGATCGATTGCGGCGGAAAGCGATGGTCCTTCCCGTGCCGCGGCAAAAAGGCGACGCGTTTGCCAGCGATTTCGCCGAGCGCCACGCGATCGCTAGGTGCACCGTAGGGGGTTTCGATCCATACCTCGCGGGCGTTTTCGATCAGCGAGTAAAATCCTGATCCGCCAAAAACGCCGATGTCGGCGCGCTCCGTCGTTTCCATAATCTCCGTTACTGTGCGTGAAATGGGTGATGTTGCACCCGGGGAGTTCGCGGGTTTGGGGCCGATTCCCGGGGCTAAAGAGCGATGAGTTCGATCCGATTACCAAACGGGTCGTCGATATACGCTCGCCGCTGCGCGGAACGGTCATCCTCGCGAACGGCGGTGCCGTGCTTGCGCAGTCGCTCCAACAGCGCGTCATAATCGGCGCATCGGAGCGCGGGATGAGCTTTTCTGGCCGGTCGAAAATCTTCTTCGACGCCGAGATGGATCTGTACGTCGCCGCTCGCGAACCAGCAGCCGCGGCGATCGTTTGCATCGGCCGGCTTGGGGATCTCGGCCATACCGAGTAGCGCCGAATAAAAGGCTCGCGCGGAATCCTCGCGAGACGGCGGCATTGCGAGCTGCACGTGATCGACCGACTGGAAGGGTGCGTTCATCGATTGAAATCGGACGGCTTCAAATCGTCGAGAAATTTCTTGAAACGCGTCATCTCGGAGTCGTCGACCGGCTTTTTATCGGGGGCTGATTCCTCGAGTACGATCTTGTCGGTGACGTAGATCGGCGCCTTCATGCGCAGCGCGAGCGCGATGCCGTCCGAGGGACGAGCGTCGATCTCTTGCAGATCGCCGTCGCAGCGCAGGATGAGCTTGGCGTAGAACGTCGAGTCCTTGATGTCGTGGATGATCACTTGCTCGAGGGTCGTCTCGAGCGACTCGAGGATGTTGCGCATTAGATCGTGCGAGAGGGGCCGGGGGACCGGCGCGGCTTCCAGCGCAAGCGCGATCGCGGTTGCCTCGAACGGGCCGATTAGGATCGGAAGGTAGTGCGACCCATCCATATCCTTGAGGATCACGACCGGATCGTGGGTGATCAGGTCGATCCCGAGCTTGTCGACCTTCATTTGGCGCATCTGATGGTATCCGACGCCCCTGCGGGATTCTCTTGCTATGCGGCAAGGGTGCGGGCGTCGCCCGCACGAACGCAAGGGCCCGCACCATGGCGCTATCCTGCGGAATCGTCGGCTTGCCCAACGTCGGCAAGTCAACCATCTTCAATGCCCTTACCCGCTCGGCGCAAGCGCTCGCGGCAAACTATCCGTTCGCCACGATCGAACCGAATGTTGGAGAAGTCGCAGTGCCCGACGATCGATTGGGGGTGCTGCAAACACTCGTGCATGGCGAGCGCATCGTGCCCGCAACCGTCCGCTTCGTCGATATCGCCGGACTCGTACGCGGAGCCTCCACGGGGCAAGGGCTAGGCAATGCCTTCCTCAGTCATATCCGTGAAACCGACGCGATTGCGATGGTGGTGCGGTGCTTCGAAGACGACAACGTGACGCACGTCGAGGGAAGCCCGGATCCTGCGCGCGACATCGAGATCATTTCGATCGAACTTGCGCTCGCCGATCTTGCCACCATGCAGAAGCGCCTCGAAAAACTCGAACGCGAGGCGCGCTCGAATCCCAAACGCCGTGGCGCGCTCGAAGCCGCGCAGAACGTCGTGGCCGCGCTCGAGGCGGGAAAACCCGCGCGTAGCTTTGCGCCCGAAAGTGCGGAGCGTGAGATCGCAAACGAGTCCTTTCTCCTCACCGCCAAACCGCTTTTATATGTCGCAAACGTCGACGAAGCGCAGATCGGGAAGCCGGGCCCGCTGGTCGACGCGGTGCGGGCGGTGGCGAAGACGGACGGCAGCGCCGTGGTCACACTGTGCGGAAAGATCGAATCGGAGCTCGCCGGTCTTTCCGACGAAGAAGCTCGGGAGTTTTGTGCGGAGCTCGGGATCGAACGCAGCGGACTCGATGAACTCGCGCTGCGCGCGTACGATTTGCTCGGGCTGATGACGTTTTTGACCGCCGGCGAAAAGGAAGTTCGGGCCTGGACCATTGCCAAGGGCACCAAAGCGCCGCAGGCGGCGGGCAAGATCCACGGCGATATCGAGCGCGGCTTCATTCGGGCTGAGATCGTCTCGTACGACGACTACGTGGCTTACAAGACGATGGACGCGATGCGCACCGCCGGAAAGGTGCGCAGTGAGGGCAAGGACTACGTCATGCAAGAGGGAGACGTGGTCAACTTCCGATTCAACGTTTAAAGGGCACCCCTCGATAAAGTCCTTAAGACTAAGGTCGCTTGGCAAGCCCAGCGTGGCGTAGTTTTAAAGGGCGTTTACCGCGATTCCCCGTAGCTTTCGGGGTTTGAACTCCCCGGAGGCTGAAAAAATTCTATGACCACTGCGGTACGCGAAGTCTCGGTTTTTGGAGACGGCATCGCCTATTTCAACGAGGCGGCCGATCTTCTCGAACTGGACTCGGGAATGCGGCGAATCCTCACGCACCCATCGCGTCAGATCATCTTCTCCATTCCGTTCCAGCGAGATAGCGGCGAATTCGAAGTCTACACGGGCTACCGCGTGCAGTACAATTTCGCGCGCGGACCTGCGAAAGGCGGCATCCGCTACCATCCCGGAGTCACCCTGGACGAAGTGACGGCGCTCGCGTTCTGGATGACCTGGAAGTGCGCGGTTGTCGATCTTCCGTTCGGCGGCGGAAAGGGCGGCGTCACTTGCGACCCGTCGACGCTTTCGATGAACGAACTGGAGCGCATCACGCGGCGCTATGCCGCAGAGTTGGTCGAAGTCGTGGGCCCCGATAAGGACGTTCCGGCGCCCGACGTCAACACCACCCCGCAGGTCATGGCCTGGTTTATGGACACCTACTCGATGCACGTTCGTCAGAACGTGCCGGGCGTCGTCACCGGCAAGCCGCTCGAGATCGGCGGTTCTCGCGGCCGCGTCGAAGCGACCGGACGCGGCGTGACGATCTGCGCGCTCGACGAAATGCATCAGATGGGCCTCGTGCCTGAGCAGACGCGAGTCGTGATCCAGGGCTTCGGCAACGTCGGACTGTACGCGGCCAAACTCTTCGCGGAACGCGGTTGCAAAGTGTGCGGCATCTCCGACGTCACCGGCGCATTCTACAACGCCGACGGTATCGACATTCCGATGGCGATCGACCATGCGGTCAAGAATCGGAGCCTCGAAGGCTTCAAGGGCGGCGACCGCATCAGCAACGCCGAGTTGCTTACCGCCGATTGCGAAGTGCTGGTGCCGGCAGCTCTCGAGAAGGTCTTCACCTCCGAAAACGCGTCGAAAGTGAAGGCCAAACTGATCGTGGAGGGCGCGAACGGTCCGACCACGCCCGAGGCCGATCGTATCTTCAAGCAGAGCGGCATCGTCGTCATCCCCGACATCATGGCCAACGCCGGCGGCGTGACCGTCTCGTATTTCGAGTGGGCTCAAGACCGCATGGGTTATTTTTGGAAAGAATCCGAAGTCAACGAGAAACTCGAGGACGTGCTCCTCGCCAACCTCGGCGAGCTGCGGGCGATCAAGAACGCGCGCAACGCGAACTTCCGAACCGCGGCCTACGCGCTAGCGATCGACCGCGTGGTTCGCGCGCTAAAGCTGCGCGGCATCTACGCCTAATACCGGCGCTAACGCAAAAAAGAGAGCCTGGGCAATCCGCCCAGGCTCTCTTTTGCGTCAGCCGCACGATGCTTCTAGGGAAGCGGGAAGATCGGCTCGCCTAGAGCCGTATCGATATTCGTTCCGTTGTACGGGTCGGCCGTTGAGATCGCCGTGAGTTGTGCGTTGGTGATCGCCGGGATCGTCATCCCAAACGAGGTGTCCGCCGCCTTGATGAACGTGTTCGCGATGACCGCGTACCCAAGGTCCGACGGATGCAGTCCATCCCAGCTCACGAGGTTGCCGCCGAACTGAAGCGTCGCCGAGGGCGCACCCGGAATGATCGTATCGAGATTCGGGGCTGAACCCGGCACCGTCGTCGACGGCGCGAGCGCGTTGAACGTTGCGGTGATCGGAACGAGCGCAACGTTCGGCCCCGAGCCGCTTGCGACAGCATCGATCACTTCGTTGTAACCGGTGTTGAGCTGCGCGACTTCGGTTGCAAGCGCGGGCGTCAGGTAATAGCCGCCGAGGCCGCTCCCCGCGCCGCTTGGATCGAGCGGCGGGGTGAGGCATGTTGTCGGCGACGTCGAGCAGTTTTGCACGATCGCGAGGAATCCGCTCTCGGTGAGATAGCCGCCGGTGGTTACGCCGTACTGCGTGGCAACGTAGCCGGAAATGGCGGTTGCGGCTGCGGTCGCGCTTCCACCAAGCGCCGGCGTGAGCAGGGTCGCGAGATCGGCGACGAGCCGGTTCCCCTGCGGGAAGAACTGCGGCGAGGAGAGCACGTTGGGAAGATCCGCGATCAGAACTTTCGTGCCTTTTGCCGTCAGCGCTTTGATGATTTGCGTAAGATCCGCTTGCATCTGCGTGGGGGAATCGCTGGCAACCGGGTTGCCGCCCGAGAACGAGAACTTGAGCACGTCGTTTGCGCCGAGCCACACGGTGGCAAGCTTCGGCTGCAACGCGACGGCCACGTTCAACTCGGTCAATTGCGGAACCGTGTTGAGATAGCTGCCCATCACGGGATAGAACAGTGCGCTTTCGCCGGACACCAGCGACTGCAGGCCGCCCGACGTCGGGTCGTTGGGAAGCACCTTGTAGCCGCAGTTCGGCGCGTTGGGCGGACCGGTGAGCGGTCCGGTCATTGCGACGGCTTCGTGCATCGTGATGCCTGGAACGCCGAGATCGAGGTTCTGTGTATTGGCAAGACGCGTGTTGCCGTAGGTCGCCGGCGAGTACGCTTCGTCGTTGAACGTGTCGCAGCCCGAGTGCGTGCTCGCGAAGAGGGATGTAGCGTTGATAACCAGCTGCGTGCCTAGCCCCGGTCCCGCGATCAGCGGAAGCGGTGAGAGCGAGGGAACGTACAGGCTCGCTACCGGGGCGCCGGTAAGCTGCACGTAGAGGTCAGCCCAGAACCCATTCTCCTGGCCGGGCGGCACCGCGTTGCCCGGATATGCCGAGAGCGGCGAGGTGACCAGGGGATTCGCCTGACCCAGGAATCCATCCGATTGATATCCGGCGGTGAGGCTGTCGCCGATGCCGACGAGCGGCGTGCCGCCGGCGGGCGTGACGATCGGTTTCGGAGCGGCCGCGGGCGGCGTCGTGCCGCCACCGCCGCCGCACGCGGCAAGCGCGGCGAGCGTGAGGATCGCGAGCGCACGCGAGAGATACGTTGATTTCATTGCGTTACCCCAATCCTTAGAACGGTAGAACGACGGGCGAGCCGACGCCGAATTGCATTTGAATTTGCGTGGCCTTCAGGCCGCCGATCGCCGGAACGGTATTGGCACTGCACGGCAGCGCGTAACACTGCAAGTACTTCACGCCGTACGGACTGTAGTTCGTCGGGCCGCCGCTGTTGAGCACGAGTTGCACGAACTCGTTCTTGCCCAAGCGTTGGGTTGCGCCGAGGAAGTACGCCGCGAGGTGCTGCGGGTACGGATCGGTCGGGAGGTAGTCGCGCGAAACCTGCGGCTCGAGGAAGAAGCGCAGGGTCTTGGTCGCGTTGTATTCGAGGTAGAGCACTTGATAGAGCTGCGCCGTGTTGTTCTGGTTGACGCCGTTGAGATGCGTCAGCCAAGTCGGCGCCACCGTGAAGGTGCCGAACATGCGCGGCGTTTTGAGAAACGGGAACGTGAATGCGACCGAGTCGTATTGCGCCGTGCGCGTGGGGATGCCGGTGACGGGCTCTCCGTTGAGCGGGTTTACGAACGGCACGACGTCGGTGCCGTTACCCGATTGATTGATCGTGGACCAGCGCGACACGTAGGTCGGCGTCACGACGACGGGAAGCGAGCGCCCGTGAAAGTTTCCGAGCAAAAAGAGCTGCTCGTAACTGAGTAACAAGAAGCGATCTTTGGTCGTCAGATCGAGCTGCGGATTCGTCGCGGGACAGCTCGCGTTGCCCGATTCTCCGAGATTTTGGCAGCCCGCATTCGGGAAGCCCGGCGGTAAATAGACCGGCACGGTTCCGCTGTTGAAGCCATACGGGTAGTGTTGCAGTTCGTAATACGACGCAACCACGCGCGACTTCGGGCTGAAGCCGTACGAGGCCATGGCGTCCATGCCGCCTTGCAGCCAGTGCGCCTTACCGAAATCGCCGATATTTCCGAACGGATAGGCGATCGAGAGGTCGGCGAAATACGTGAAACCGGTCGGAAGACCCGTTTGTGCGGCACCCCCGACGGGCTGTTGACTGACCGGCGGAACTTGTGCAACCGTCGACTGCGTACCGTCTTGAGGGTTCGTTGCAGTTCTCTTTTGCGCTTGTTCATCCATGGCGTTTCGAATCGCCGTGTTGGCCCCGCTCACGACACCGTTCGCGAGGGCTTCGCTGTTGTCGGCTTGTGCCGGAACAACGGAAAGACCAAACGAGAGGGCAACTAGAAGTGCCGCGCTCGTTCGGATGAGGCTTTTGAGCATAGTGGTCTCCAACTCGAGGGCCGGCCTATTAAAAGTATCAGGTTCCGGCTCGCGACCACTTCGGTCAGGGACGCTAAAACCCTTACGGTTAGCTTGGAATTGCGGGTGCTCTGTCCGCGAAATCTTCGCGTGGCGCGCCATCCGCGTGGCGGCTTCCACGAAGCTCGAAGCCCTTGATGATCACGTAGAGTACCGGCGTGATCGCGAGGTTCAAAAACGTCGAGAGCAGCATGCCGCCGAACACGACGGTGCCAAGTGAGTGGCGTGCCGCGCTGCCTGCGCCGCTTGCAAAGACGAGCGGAAGAACCGCGATGATGAACGCAATCGAGGTCATGAGAATCGGCCGCAGCCGCGTTTGCGCAGCGCGCAACGCCGCGGTCACGACGTCGGCGCCCGCACGAATCTGCTGATTTGCGAACTCCACGATCAGAATGGCGCTCTTGCTGGCCAAGCCGATCAACATCACGTAGCCGACCTGCGCGTACGCGTCCTGTGCGACATTCGCGTAGAGAAACGGCAGCGGCACGTGCCGGAAGTTGATGAAGAGCAGCGCGCCGAGCAACGCTGCCGGGACCGCCAACAGAACGATCAGCGGATCGACGAAGCTCTCGTACTGCGCAGAGAGGACCAAGTACACGAACACCAGGCCGAGCATGAAGATCAACGCGCTTTGCGCGCCGGCTGCGATTTCGTCGAGTTGCAGACCGGACCACTCGTAGGTGATGCCTTTCGGAAGAACGCGCGCGGCGATCTGCTGCGTCGCGTCGATCGCTTCGCCCGATCCATGTCCGGGGGCCGCGTTTCCGTTGATCTCGATATTTCGATAGAGATTGTAGTGACTGATGACCGGAGCGCCGAGCGTCCGCTTAACGGTCACCATCGCGCTGAGCGGCGTGAGTCCCACACCCGCGGCGTTGGTGTTCGACGTGGGGCTTATCGGTTCGGGCGAAGCTTCGGAGCGTACCGAAAGGTACTGCAGGGAAGCCGGATCGCTGCGATACGGCGCGTCGGCCTGCACGATCACTTGCCACGAGCGGTTGAGGTAGGTGAAGTTATTGACGTAGAGCGAGCCGAGATCGACCTCCATGGTCGTGAACACATCGCCAAGGCTTGTGCCGAACGCCTTGACCTTGTTGCGATCGACGTCGACCTGAAGTTGCGGCGAATTGATGCGGTACTGCGTGAAGACTTGCGTGAGGCGCGGATCGCGCGCGGCCGCGCCCATCATCGCGTACGCCGAGCCCATCAACGTCGGCAAACCGAGGTTCGCGCGGTCCTCCAGCTCGAACTGGTAGCCGCCGAAGCTGCCGACGCCGTTGATCGCGGGCGGGTTCACGGCGAAGATCTGCGCTTCGGGGATGTTCTTGTAAAACATGTAGTTGAGCCGCGGCAGAATCCCAAAGAGCGAATGCTGCGGACCCTTGCGTTCGCTCCAAGGTTTGAGCAGCGTAAACATCAAGCCGCGGTTCGGCGCCGCGCCGGTGAAACTGAAGCCCGTGACGTTGAACACGTGCAGCGTCTCAGGCTGCGCGAGAATCATCTTTTCGGCTTTGATCGCGATCTGCTGCGTGGCCGCAAGCGAGGTTCCCTCGGGCGCCTGAATCAGCGTGATGAAATAGCCTTGGTCCTCATCCGGGATGAACGCGGTCGGCGTCGATCGGAACAGGAACCCCGTCAGGAGTAGGGCGAGCAGAAAGATGCCGAACACGGGCCAGCGATAGCGGAAGAGCCGCGGCAGCGTGCGCGCGTACCACGCGCGGAAACGATGCAGCCCCTCGTTGAACCAGTGGAAAAATCCCCAGTCCGATTCGACGTCGCCATGGAGCAGCCGCGCCGCGAGCGTCGGTGCGAGGGTGAGCGCTTGGAAGAGCGAGATCAAGATTGCCGCGGTGATCGTCAGCGCGAATTGTTTGTAGAGCTGGCCGGTCGTACCCGGGAAGAACGCCACCGGGAAGAAGACCGAAAACAGCACGAGCGACGACGCTACGACCGCGCTCTGGATCTCGCGCATGGCCGCTTCCGTGGGTGCGATGCCGGTCGCCTTGTCCGCCTCCATGTGGCGAGCGATGTTCTCGATGACGACGATCGCGTCGTCGACCACCAATCCCGCAGCAAGGGTCAGGCCGAAGAGCGTAATGGTGTTGATCGAGAACCCGAAGACCTTCATGACGAAGAAGGCGCCGATCAGCGAGACGGGTATCGTCGCGGCGGGAATCAACGTCGCCCTTGGATCTTGCAAGAACAAGAAAATGACGAGAATTACGAGGAACACCGAAAGGAGAAGCGTGATGACGACTTCCTTGATCGACTCGCGCACGAAGGCGGTCGTGTCGAAAGCCACCTCATAGTTGATGCCCGCCGGGAAATTCGCGGAGAGCTGATCCAATTTTTGTCTGACGGCGTCGGAAACTTGCAACGCGTTGGCATCGGGATATTGCAGGACGCCCATACCGACGACTTGGGAGTTCCCGTCGAAACGCAGGTCGGTCGAGTAGTCCTGCGCTCCAAGCTCTACGCGCGCGACGTCACCCAGGCGCGTAAATCCCCCGTTGGGGTTGGCGCGCAAGATGATGTTGGCAAATTGCGAGGGGTCCGAGAGTTGGGTCAACGCATCGATCGCGTAGGTATATTTCTGGTTGGGTGAGCTGGGCGCCGCTCCGACGCTGCCGGCGGCGACCTCGACGTTCTGCTCTTGCAGCGCGCTCACGACGTCCGACGCGGCCAAGCCTTCGCCCGCCAGCTTGATTGGGTTGAGCCATATCCGCATCGCATACTGACGCTGCCCGAAGATGCGGACTTGCGAGACGCCGGGGATGCGAGCGATATCGTTGACGACGTTGAGCTGCGCGTAGTTGCTCAGGAAGAGCGTGTCATACTTGGGATTGGTGGAGCGCAGCGCCACGCCCATGACGAAGGCGCCCGAGTTCTTGGAGACCGTGACGCCGACTTGTTGCACGGTCGCCGGAAGCTGGCCGACCGCCGACTGCACGAGGTTCTGCACGTCGGCGGCCGCGATGTCGAGATTGACGCCGAGATTGAACGTCGCCGTGATGGTCGAGACGCCTTGCGCGCTGGTCGAACTGATGTAGCGCAGTCCTTGCGCCGAATTCACCGCGGTTTCGAGCGGATTGGTGACCTGAGCTTCAACCGCCTCGGGGCTTGCGCCCACGTAGGTCGCGGTAACGATCACGACCGGCGGAGCGATCTGCGGATACTGAGCGATCGGCAACGTTGGGAGTACGACGAGACCGCCTAATAAGATGATGATCGAGCATACGGCGGCAAAGATCGGACGTCGCAGGAAGAAACTGCTCATTATCCCTCAAAGGCTTGTTCGGCGTGATAGGAGCTACGCGAAAGCGGGCTCGAGACGACTTGATGGAAGCCCTTGCTTCGGGCGATTTCACCTAACCGGTCGAATTTGTCGGGTGTCACGAACTCGACGACCGGAAGATGCTTTTTGGTCGGCTGCAGATACTGGCCGAGCGTGAAGATGTCGACGCCGGCCCCGCGCGCATCGTCCATCGAACGCTCGATCTCTTCCTCGGTCTCACCTAAACCGATCATGAGCGACGTCTTGGTGTATCGGTCGGGAGCTCGCGACTTGGCGTGAGCGAGGATCTTCAACGACTGCTCGTAAGTCGCGCGTTTGTCGCGAACGGTCGGCGTGAGGCGGCGGACCGTTTCGAGATTATGCGCGAAGACGTCCGGATGGGCATCCATCACGATGTCGAGGGCACGAAGGTCGCCGCGGTAGTCGCCGCTCAGGATCTCCACTTTGGAGCCCGGCACGCGCTCGTGAATCGCGCGTACGGTGTTGGCGAAGATCAGCGCGCCGCCGTCGGCGAGGTCGTCGCGATCCACGGCAGTGAGCACGAGATATTTCCAACCGAGGTCCCGTACCGCGTCGGCAACGCGGACCGGCTCCATCCAATCCACGACGCCCTTGGGGTTCCCGGTTTTCACGTTGCAGAAGCGGCATCCGCGCGTGCAGGTTTCACCCAGGATCATGATGGTTGCGGTTCCGGCTCCCCAACACTCGGCGATGTTAGGGCAGGCGGCTTCCTTGCACACAGTATTGAGCGCCAGCGTGTTGACCTTGGCGCGCACGCGTTCGTAATCTTCACCCGAGGGCAGCGATACGCGCAGCCAATCCGGCTTGCGTACGCGCGCCGGTTGCCCACTCAGGAGGTCGATCTCAATTGCCATATGACGTCAGCCGTGTCTCAAACTCGCGAGCCAGTTCCTTAATCAAGACGGGTTTCACCTCGTCGATCGTGACATGGTCTCCGGTCTCGTGCGAGATCGAAGTAATGCCGCGGTCGGTCAGCCCGCACGGGTTGATCAGACGGTCGTAGTCGAGCGGGGTCGAGACGTTGAGCGCAATGCCGTGCAACGATACCATCTTTTGAACTGCAAGGCCAATCGCACAGATCTGGTTGCGCCCGACCCAGACGCCGGCGTGTTCGCTCCAGCGCTCGGCCGTGACCCCAAAGTGAGCGACGGCCGCGATTACGGCACTTTCCAGCGAACGTACCAGTGGGACGATCTCGCGGAAGCGCTCGAGCTTGCGGATCGGGTACACCACCAGCTGTCCGGGGCCGTGATAGGTCACGTCCCCGCCTCGCTCGATCTCGACCAGGTCGACGCCCCGGGCCGCGAGGAGCTCGGGCGAGAGGAGCACGTTATCGCGTTTGGCCTGCCTGCCCAGGGTGATCACCGGGGCGTGTTCGACCAGGATCCAGGTGTCGGGCTCCCGGCCTTCGCGGACCGCGTCGTGGAGCGAATGTTGAAGCTCCCACACCTCGCGGTACGGGCGATAGCCGAGATCGAGAAGCCGCGCGGCTTCGGGGCTATTTTGCTCCGACGGGAGTTTTTGGTTTGGGATTGACAATATGTATCGCCTTGCCGTGCGCGGCCTCCGCCGCATCCATTATGGACTCGGTCAAGGTCGGATGCGGATGCACCGAGAGACCGATGTCCTCGAGCGTCGCACCCATTTCGAGCGCGATGACGCCTTCGCCGATCAAAGACTCGGCCTGCGGAGCGACGATGTGCATGCCCAGCAGCAGATCGGTCTTCGCATCGCCGACGAGCTTGATCAATCCGTCGGTCTCGTTCATCGTCCGCGCGCGTCCACTGGCTGCGAGCGGAAACTTGCCGATGCGCACCTCGTAGGCTTTGGCTTTGGCCTCCTCCTCGGAGTATCCGATGGTCGCGACCTCGGGGTCAGTGTAGACGCAATTGGGAATCGCGATGGGATCGAAGGCCGCGGACTTATCGCCGGAGATCACTTCTGCGGCGACGACGCCTTGTTTCATCGCGCGATGCGCGAGGAGGGGCTGACCGGTGACGTCGCCGATCGCGAAGATGTTTGCGACTTTCGTGCGGCACTGCGCGTCGACGGCGATGAAACCCTTATCGTCGGTTGCAAGGCCCGCAGCAGCAAGGTTGAGCGTATCGGTGACCGGGCGACGCCCGACGGCGACCAGCACCATGTCGAAGTCGCGCGTTTCGTCTTTGCCGTTCGTGCCTTCGCCGTTGATCGTCGCTTTGACGGTCTTTCCGGATTTCTCGATCTTTCCGACTTTGGTGTCGAGCATGATCTCGACGCCTTGCTTCTTGAGGATTCGGCCGAGCGTCTTGGAGATCTCCAGATCCGTGCCGGTGAGAATCTGCGGAAGCGCTTCGACCACGAGCACCTTGGCGCCGACACGCGTATACACGGTGGCGAACTCGAGCCCGATGACGCCGCCGCCGACGATCAGCAT
>DATKPZ010000036.1:0-6198 GCA_035523815.1 Alphaproteobacteria bacterium | reverse complement strand
CGCAGTGAATCGCGCAGCATCGTCGCCGCCTCTTTTGCCTGGCTCTCGATCGTGTGCAGGCGAGCGCGCAGATCGCCGTCGTGTACCGTGTCGTTCACGCTGCGCACGCCGGCGGTGATGGCAAAGAGCATCGCGCCGACGGTGTCGTGCAAGTCGAGCGCCATGCGCTGACGTTCTTCCTGAATCGCGGCGGCCGAGCGGCGCTGCGCCTGTGCGGCGACGTTGAGCGCCTGCGCCGTCCGCTCGGCGACCGTCTCGATGATCTTTGCCGCGCCGTCGCCGAAGGTCGTGCCGGCTCGTGAGCCGCCCATGAGGACGCCTTCGATCTTGCCGTCGTATTGGATCGGCGTGCCGATGATCCCGTGCATGCGCTCGGCCACGATCGTGCGGTCGTAGTGATGCGTGATCTGCCGCGAAGCGAGGTACTCGTCCACGCAGACCGTTCGCCCGAGGGCGAAAACCTTGCCGCCCAGGCCATAGCCGCGCTGCAGCACCATATCCTGAATCTGCGAGAGCATGTGCGCGCCGTAGCGGATGACGACGGTATCTTCATCCGTTCGCTCGGCAAACCAAGCGCAATTGAAGCCGACCTCTTCGGTCAGAATGCGCGTCGCTTCGTGCAGGATCGCCTCCCGGTCGAGCACCGAGACCAAACGAGCGACTTCACGTTCCAGATGGGCGAGTTCGTCCGCTGCCAACCGTATCCGGGAGCGGATTCCATGCGTAACTTGATCCATCAAGCTGATCTCGGGCTTCGCCCGGTCAAAACTATGTCCTTTCGGGTGTAAACGGCGTGCCGCGAAGTTTGCGATACTCGATGCAGCGTGCGCCGCGCTTGGCGCAGAAGAGAGGACTTTGCTTATGATTTCGCATCGCATCACGCGGGCCGCAGTGTGCTGCGCGCTCGTGCTTGCGCTTGGAGGCGCAAGCCTCGCACCGGTCGCTGCCGCCGGTGATGAGCCGGTCAACGTCGGGATCATCAACTCGACCAGCGGGCCGCTCGGCGCGTACGGGCAAGAATACAACGAAGGCTTTGCCGCCGGCCTCGCCTACGCGACGCATGGAACCGGAGCGGTCAACGGACACAAGATCGTCGTCTCTTACAACGACGACGCCGGAGACGGCGCCAAAGCGGTTGCGACGGCCAAAGATCTGATCGGTCAGGGCACCAAGATTATCGCCGGCACGGTCTGGTCGGGCATCGCGTTGCAGATGGCGCCGCTCGCGCAAGAGAACCACATTCTCTACATCTCCGGGCCGGCAGCCATCGACGGCGTCACCGGCGCCAACCGCAACACGTTCCGTTCGGGACGTCAAACGTATCAGGACGTGCTCTCTTTCGGCACCGTGCTCGGTACGAATCTGCGCGGCAAGAATGTGCTCGTCCTCGCGCAAGACTCGGCCTTCGGTCAAGCCAACGTGGCGGCCGCGCGCGCGGTGCTCGGTGCGGAAGGCGCGACGGTAAACGGACTGCTCGTTCCGCTTTCAGCCAACGACTTCTCGCCGTTCGCGCAAAAGGTCATCGACGCGAAGCCCGACCTGCTCTTCGTTGCGTGGGCCGGCGTGACCGGCGGCGCGCTCTTCAAGTCGCTGGAAGACAGCGGCGCCGCCGACAAGACCAAGATCGCGACCGGACTTCCGCAGATCGCGACCTATCCGTACTTCGGCGATGAGGCGTCGAAGATCGATTTCATCTCGCTGTACGTCTATCAGTGCTGCCACAATGCGGCCAACGACTTCATGATCGACTATCTCAAGAAACAAGGCAAAGTTCCCGACCTCTTCGACGCCGACGGGTTCGTTGCGGCCGAGATGGTCGTGCATGCGGTGCAAGCCGGCGGCGATCAGGACGTGAACAAGATGATCGCCTCGCTCGAAGGCTGGAAGTTCTTGGCGCCCAAAGGCGAGCAACAGATTCGCGCCGCCGATCATGCGATGCTGCAGCCGATGTTCATCGTGAAGCTGACCGGAACCGGGAAGAGCGCTCACCCGGTCGTCCTGCGCACCCTCACGCCGCAGACGGTAACGCCGCCGGTTCATCCGTTCCACTGACGGGCAACCGGTTGCAGTCCCCTCCGGCAATCGAGACGCGCGCTCTGACGCTGCGCATCGGTTCGGTTCCAATCGTCGACGAGGTCTCGCTCTCCGTTCCGGAGGGCGAGTTTCTCGTTGTGATCGGTCCCAACGGCGCCGGGAAAACCACACTCCTGAACCTGCTTTCGGGCGTCGCGCAGCCCACCGCGGGACAAGTGCACGTGCGTGGCCGGGATGTGACGCGCGCGCCGAGTTACGCGCGCGCGCGCCTGGGCCTCGGGCGTACCTTTCAAACCTCGAGCATCTTCGCCAACCTGCGCGTGCTCGAGAACGTGCAGATCGCGGCACAGTCGCATTTGGGCGGATCCGGTGAGGTCTGGCGCCGAGCCGCGCGCGATACGGCTGCGATCGAACGCGCGCATGCGGCACTAAACGAAGTCGGACTCGAAGCGCGCGCGGCGTTGCCCGCCGGTTCGCTTTCGCACGGCGAGAAGCGCAAGCTCGACCTCGCGATTTTGATCGCGACCGAAGCCAGCGTCGTGCTGCTCGACGAACCGACGGCAGGCATGGCCGTCGAGGACGTCCCGGAAATCGTCGCGTTGCTCCGGCACATGCACCGCGAGCGCGGTTCGACCGTCGTGATGGTCGAGCATCGTCTCGACTTGATCGAGGGTCTGGCGGATCGCATGGCGGTGATGCATCACGGCGCGCTGCTTGCGATCGACACGCCGGAGCGGGTGATTGCAAACGAAGTCGTGCAGTCGGCGTATCTCGGAGATCCGTTGTGAGCCCGCTGCTCGAACTGCGCGATCTCAACGTCTGGATCGGCGAATCGCACGTGCTTCACGGCGTTTCCTGCGAGATCGAAGAGGGCGGCGTCACCGCGCTGCTCGGCCGAAACGGCGCCGGAAAGACCACGACGCTCAAGGGCATTCTCGGGATGCTGCGCAGCACGGGCAGCGTCTCTCTCGCGGGCACGCCGATCGAGCGGATGCGCACGGACCGCATCGTCAAGCTCGGCGTGGCGTACGTGCCCGAGGACCGCGAGGTCTTTTCCGAACTGACCGTCGAGGAGAATCTGCGCTTAGCCGAACGCGATGCGCAGCAGCTGCAGTACGACGTCGTCTACGAACTTTTTCCCGAAATGAAGACGCGCGCGCGGCAGCGCGCCGGCACGCTCTCGGGCGGACAGCAGCAAATGCTCGCGATCGCGCGCGTCCTGCTCAATCGCGACAACCGCATCCTTCTGGTCGACGAGCCGACCAAGGGTCTCTCGCCGCTGATGGTGCGCAATGTTCTCGATGCGCTCGAGCGCGCCGCGTCGCTCGTCACCATGCTGCTGGTCGAACAGAATCTTCCCGTTGCGAACCGGCTGGCGAAACGCGCCATCGTGCTCGACCAGGGGCGTGTCGGTTATCGCGGCACGATTGCCGAGTTGATGGATGACCCCGAGCTCGCGCGGACCCACTTGGGCCTGGCAAAGGCGCACGCGTAGATGAGCACCGTCGCGTTGCTGGCGATCACGGGTTTGGGCCTGGGAAGTTTGTACTTTTTGGTCGCCTCAGGGCTCTCGCTGATCTGGGGGCTCATGCGCGTCCTCAATTTCGCGCACGGCGCGATCTTCACGGTGGCCGCGTACGCCGGCTGGGTGGTCGCCTCGAACGCGGGCGGCGACGCGGGCGTCGCGTGGAGCGCAGGTTTGGTTGCAGCGCTGCTCTGCGGCGGTGCGGTCGCGTTTGCGCTCGAGGTGCTGCTGATTCGTCCACTCTACGCCCGGCCAATCGGTCAAGTGCTGGTCACCGTCGGTGCGGCGCTCGCGCTGGTCGCGCTGATGATCGGCATCTTCGGCGGAACGGCGGTCCAACTGAACACCCCGGCCTGGATGTCGAGCAACACGACGATCCTGGGCGCGTCGATTCCAAATACGCGGTTGCTGTTGATCGGGGTTGCACTGGTCGTCCTCGCGTTGCTGCTCTTCTTTTTGCAGCGCACGCGCTACGGACTCATCGTGCGCGCGGGCGTCGAAAATCGCTCGATGGTGCAGGCGCTCGGCATCGACGTCGGGCGGGCGTTCACCATCGTCTTTACCATCGGCGGGATGGCTGCGGGTTTGGCCGGCTATCTTGCGGCCACGTACTTCGGCTTCGTCGATCCCGAACGCGGAACGTCGATGCTGATCTTCGCGTTCATCGTCGTCGTCGTGGGCCGCTTGGGATCGATGGCCGGCACCGCGGTCGCGGCCGCCGGCGTCGCGCTGATGCAACAGTTCCTCAACTTTTATGCTGCGCCGGGCGTGGGTGACTTCTCGGTGGTGCTGCTGCTTGCCGTCGCCCTGTTGCTGCGTCCGCAAGGAGCGTACGGATCGTGAAACCCGTCGTGCGCGCGAGCCTGATCGTCGGGCTGATCGCGATCCTCGCGCTCGTGCCGTTCATCGGCGTTCCGTTGCCGCCGCTCTTCGGTGAGGCCCTGCGCTCGCCCGGTTCCATGACGCTTTTGGCGGGATGCTTCATCTTCGGCGCGCTCGCGCTCTCGTACGATGTGATCTTCGGCTACGCCGGATTGCTCTCGTTCGGGCATGCGTTGTACTTCGCGATCGGCGTGTACGGCACGGCGATCGCGCTCACGCGCTGGCATTGGGGTTTGGCGGGTGCGCTCGCGTTCGTGATCGTGATGGCCCTCGTGCTTCCTGCCGTAATCGGCGCCATCTGTTTGCGCACGCACGGCATCGCGTTTGCCATGGTGACGCTAGCCTTCGCGCAGGCCGGCTCGATCGTCGTGCTGCAAAACCCCTTCAACCTTACCGGCGGTGAAGAGGGCCTGGCCCTCTCGGCCAGCGTCCTCCCGGCGGCGTTCGCCGGGGTCGCGAACACGCGCAATCTCTATTGGCTGGCGCTGGCGCTGCTGATCTTCACCTACGCCGTCGCGGCGTGGCTGATCGCGTCGCGGCCGGGCCGCGTGTGGCAGGCGATTCGCGAAAACGAGCAGCGCGCCGCGACCATCGGCCTCAACCCGTATCTCTTCAAACTCGGCGCCTTCGTGTGTTCCGCCCTGCTGGCGTCGCTGGCCGGTATCGTCTACGTTTTCCTCGAAGGCGGGGCGGCGCCGGAGGTGACGACGGCGAACTTCACGCTGACCCTGCTCGTTATGGTGGTATTGGGCGGAGTTGGCCGGCTATGGGGCGCCGTGCTCGGCGGAATCGTCTACGAGTATTTGGATTTTCGCCTCGTCGTGCTCTCGAGCGCAAGCGGTGTCCAATCCCTTCCACCGTTCCTGCGGATCCCGCTTTCGGAGCCGCTCTTCATCCTCGGTGTCCTCTTCATCATCCTGGTTATCTTCGTGCCCGGTGGGCTTGCCGGCGCGGTGCGCCGGTGGAGTCCCGCACTACTTACTTCATCAGGGGGTCAATAGTATGCGACTATCATCCATGGTATCAGCGCTCTGCGCGGGCGCGCTGCTTTGCGCACCGTTCTCGGCTGCGCCCGCAAGCGCGGCCGACAGCTCGCCGATCCGCATCGCCGTCATTACCGATATGAGCGGCGTCTATTCCAGTCTCGCGGGCAAGGGCTCGGTGACCGCCGTGCAAATGGCCGTCGACGATTTCGGCGGAAAGGTGCTCGGTCGACCGATCGTCGTCGATGCCGTCGACCATCGCGACTCGGCGGCAACCGCCGACGCCAAGGCGCGCGAGGAGTTCAGCAACGGCGCCGATTTGGCCGTCGACCTGACCAACTCCGCAACGGCGCTGGCCGTCTCGTCGGTCGGAAAAGAGATGCACAAACTGGTGATCGTGACGGGCGCCGCCGACAAAGACATCACCGGGAAGTTCTGCAATAAATACACCTACATGTACGCCTATGACACCTACGCGCTGGCTCACACCGAGGCGATCCCGATCGTCAAGGGCGGCGACAAGACCTGGTATGGAATCGCTCCGGACTACGCCTTCGGCCACTCGATGGCGACCGAGTTCACCAACGCGATTCAGCCGTACGGCGGATCCTTCACGAAGATCGATTTCATGCCGCTCGGCACGACCGACTTCTCATCGTACATGCTTGCGGCCAAGAACTCGGGAGCGAAGGTGCTCGCGCTGCTCAACGCCGGAGCCGACACCGTCAACAGCATGAAAGCCGCCAAAGAGTTCGGCTTGGACAAATCGATGAA
>DATKPZ010000035.1:0-9003 GCA_035523815.1 Alphaproteobacteria bacterium | reverse complement strand
GGGGCTGCTCGCATCGGCGTCGGTCACGCTGGCGCACAGCCGGCGCGTTGCGATGCAGCCGCTTGGACTCGCCGCCCGGTTTAGGGTCAACCGGACGCTGGTGGATCTCTTCATCTCGCGCGCCTTCGTCTATTTGGGCTTTTACACGGTGCTCGGATACCTTTATTTTTTCGTTGCCTCGATCTTGCCGCACGGCTCTCCTATGGATCCCACGCGCACGACCGGCCTATGCGTTCTGCTCTTCACGGTTCTTGGAGCGCTGGGAGCGTTCGTTGCCGCACGCCCCTCGGACCGCAGCGACGAACGGCTGCTCGTCAGTATCGGCGGCGGTGTCGTGGCCCTCTCGCAGGCGGTGCTCGCCCTCGTCCACGATCCGGCCGCGCTGGCCCCGGCGATCGGACTCGCCGGGATCGGCTGGGGCATTTTTCTCTGTGCGGACTGGGCATTCGCATGCCGGCTGCTCCCGCCGGCCGCCCTGGCAACGACGATGGCCGTCTGGAATCTGGCCGTCGTCGGCCCGCAAATGCTGGCCCCCCTGGTGGCAACCGTGACACTTTCGCGACTCGGCAGCCTGCACAGCGCGATGGGTCCCCGTTACGCGCTGCTTTTGGGAGGGGCCGAAATGCTCATCGGAACCCTTTGGATCTGGCGTTTACCTAGGGTTCTTGGGGGGCATAAGCCTTATGGCCATGATTGCATGGAACCCAAGTAAGGCGACCATGCGTTCTAGCCTTCGTGAGGTGGCTTTTGGCCACCGCGCGTAAGTGAAAAACACTTAAGGAGGCACTTGTGAAACGACTGAGCACCGGAGTCCTTGCAACGCTGATGGCAGTGTGTTGCGGGCTCACCGCAGTCGCGGCCCCGTCGGTCACGCAATCGCAGGGAAACATTGGCAAATCTGTGGTTGCCCAGGACCAGTCGGGCTCGATGCCGGCGGCCAACTTCGGATCTCCGCCGTCCGGTACAATACCGATTCTCTTCAACGATCATCACGTTTACGCGAAACCCGACACGCTCAAACAAGGGCGTGTTCTTGCTGCACTGGTAAGAGGCGGCACCGTTCTCATTCCGCTTCGCTCGATGTTCGAGCAAATGGGTGCGTCGGTGTCCTACGATCCGGCAAGCAAGACGGTCACGGTGACCAAGCCGGGCGCGGAAGTCAAAGTGACGGTCGGTCAACCCGAAGTCGTCATTAACGGCGAGTCGCGTCCGCTGGACGTGCCGCCGATTCTCTACCACGGCACCGTGCTCGTCCCGGTGCGTGTAATCTCCGAAGGCATGGGCGCATACGTGCAGTGGGTCCCCGACAAGCAACTTGTCGTGGTCCGTTATCTGCCGCCGACGCCGCCGCCGACCGCTCCGCCGACGGAAGCGCCGACGGTCGCCCCGACGGTTGCACCAACTCCGACACCGGCTCCGGTTGCAACGCCGTACAAAGACCTGTTCGTATCCGGCGACTACATTTTCTCGCCGAAGGTCTATAACGAGTTCAGCCCGGGCAACACCGGTAACGGTGCATCATATGCAATCCACGGTGCGTGGGAATTCACCGCTGCGAACATCCCGTGGATGATCGAAGGCAACATGCAGCAGTTCCAATATCCGCACAATTGCGCGGGCGTTGGCGATCCTGCATGCCAGGTCACGGTCATCGGCGGTAACGGCGCGACGCAAGTCCCGGCCTTCACCGCTCGCGACACGGATCTCGATGCGCGTCTCGGCCTCAAGGTTGCCGATCCGCGAATCTACATCGGCGTCGGCTATCTGTGGCGTAATAACAACTACGGATATCCGCGCGAAACCGCATTTGGATTCGGTCTCGAAAAGCTCCCGGATCTCAACCAGTCGCTCTCGGTCTACGGTAGCGCCTACTACTACCCGAACGCCAAGGGCACGTTCAGCGATCCGGCCGGCACGGAGTTCCAGCTTGCGTACAACATCCTGATGTACAACGTCGGCGTGGACTACGTGATTGGAAACAGCCCGGTCTTCATCGAAGCCGGCTGGACCGGAACCAGCGGAACCAACCGCACCAACGCACCGTCGAACTACTCACAGAACGGTCCGTTCGTGGGTCTCGGCATCAAGTTCTAGACGGTAACAAACGCTAGAGCAAGAAAGAGGCCGGGTCGTATGACCCGGCCCTTTCGATTTTAGCGGCCAAAGCTTCAGCTTTGACCGATAAAGTCTAGTCCTGGCCGTACCGATACGGCACGAATCCGCGGCGCGCGTCTTCGAATCCGATCTTGAAGGTCTTGTAAATATTGTCGCGATCGTCGAAGCCGACCACCCCGACCGGCAGTTCGTCCTGCGGCTGCATCTGGTAGATGTCCGAGTCGTAGAGCGTGCTCGCGAAGATGCGCGCCTGCGGCGAGTTCGCGCTCTCGATTGCTCGCTTTCCGAATGTTTCCAAGTACGCGGCGCGCAGATCCGCTTCCAGAATGCGCCGCTGCATCGCGCCAAAGACCCCGAATCCCACTTCGAGCGCGTTGCGATAGTCGGTCTTTTGCAACGGCGGGTCGAGCAAGACGACGTCGATACGCGTGGCCGCCGCCCGTGCGGGGCCGACCGGCGTGTTTGCGGTGACGCCGCCGTCGACGTAGAGATTCGTGCCGGTGCCGGTCGCCGCGGGCAGCGGCACCGGATCGAATGCAACCGGGATCGCGGTCGAGGCGCGCAGGGCATCGATCAAAATATCCGGCGTCGCTTCCCGCAACACGGCCGTCGGGCCCACGGTGATGCGGATCGCCGTGATCGCGCGATTGCGTTCGTCCGCGCTCAGCGCGCTGGGAACCAGGTAGAAGAATTCGGGCGACTGATCGGTCAGATTCGTCACCGTCCAAATGATCGGCATGACCACCGGCCGCGTGGGATCGATGTACTTTACGAGCCAGGCGCGCAGGTGATCGCCGTCGATGACGCCGGTATCGTTGCTGGTCAGCCCGAGCACGAGGCGCATGGCCGCGACGAAACGCGTGCCTACCCCGCTGTCGTCGTTGACGATCTTGGCGTAACGGGCCTTGAGCTGGATCACGTGCTGATCGGCGATCGAATACCAAAGCGTGCGCAGCAACCCGTACTGGGCCGTGGCGACGAAATAGCCGTTGAGCGCGCCGATCGACGTTCCGGCCACCAGCTGATAGGGCCGCAGCGCGGTCCCGTCGGGAATCTGCTTGGAGAGGCGCAGGTAGTCGATCATGCCGGCCTGGTAGACGCCGCGCGCCCCGCCGCCCGAAAGGACGAGCGCCTGCGAGAGGCGCCCAGGGTGATCGGGGTCCGGGGGAGATGCCGCCTCGCCGGCGATCGGAAGTGCGGCAAGGGCGGCCGCCGAGGTCAGGAAGGCCCGGCGATTCGGCGTGGCTGGACGCATGGCTGGCGCTTCCCGTCCTCGGCAGTTGACCCCTGGGGGGCATCTACGGTAAGATGCTGGCTTGGCGCGGCTGTTCTCTCTCTTCGACAGCGGCGCGCGGCTCCGGGGGCAATCGCCGAGTTCCCGGCACTCCTTTAGATGCACGTTTGCGCAACCTGTGCGAACAAGTGTCGAGGCGACGACAGCCCCGTCGTTCGGGGAACTGGATAAAATTCATCGGAGTCTTTTTTGGCTGCCAAAAAGCAAACCAAGTCGCGTAAAAAGCGTGAAGTTAAGAACGTCCAGTCGGGCGTAACCCACGTGCACGCGTCGTTCAATAATACGATCGTCACGATCACCGATCCGCACGGCAACGTCGTCTCGTGGGCCTCGGCCGGCAATCTCGGCTTCAAGGGCTCGAAGAAGTCGACGCCGTTCGCCGCACAGATGGCCGCCGAGTCGGCTGCGCGCAAGGCGATGGAACACGGCATGAAGAGCACGGAAGTGTTCGTCAAGGGCCCGGGCGCCGGACGCGAAGCCGCGATCCGCTCGCTTCAAGCCGCCGGCCTCGAGATCACGATGATCAAAGACGTCACGCCCATTCCGCATAACGGCTGCCGCCCTCCCAAGCGCCGCCGCGTGTAATCGAAGAGAGAAGATATGTCACGTTACGTTGGTCCCGTCTGCCGTCTGTGCCGTCGTGAAACGGCCGCGAGCAAAACGGGCGAAAAAATCAAACTGTTTCTCAAAGGCGATCGCTGCCTGTCGAGAAAGTGCGCGGTCGAGCGCCGCGGCACGGCCCCCGGCCAGAAAACCACGGGCACCAAAAACCGCTCGAAAATCTCGGAGTACGGCCGGCAGCTTCGCGAGAAGCAGAAGATGCGCCGCTACTACGGCGTGCACGAGACGCAGTTCGAGAACTACTTCCGCGAGGCCGCTCGCGTTCCGGGTCAGACCGGCCGTACGTTTTTGCAGTTGCTCGAACGCCGCCTCGACAACGTCGTGTACCGCATGAATTTGGCCACGAGCCGTTCGCAAGCGCGTCAGCTCGTCACCCATCGCCACTTCCGCGTAAACGGTAAGATCGTGAACATCCCGTCGTTCATCGTCAAACCGGGCGACGTGATCTCGATCGGCGAGCGCAGCGCGAAGTCGCCGGTGTTCGCGGCGAACCTCGAAGTCGCGCGGTCGCGCCGTCCACCGGACTGGCTCGAGTGGAACGATGCGGACAGCACCGGCAAAGTGACGCAGCTGCCTGCGCGTGAACAAATCGATACGCCGGTCGATGAACAGCTCATCGTCGAGTACTATTCGCGATAATAACTAACCACAACCGCCGCTAGGCGTACGATCGTAAGTCTCTGGGAGATTTTGCGGATAACGTAAGCGGCAACAAAGGACAAACGAAACCACATCATGACCACGTTAGAAATGCCCGCCGGCGCGACCATTGAGGTGCGCGAGCGCCGTGAGAATTATGCCAAGTTCGTGATCGAGCCGCTCGAGCGCGGATTCGGCATCACACTCGGCAACGCGCTGCGCCGTATTCTCCTCAGCTCGATTCCGGGCGCCGCCGTTACCTACATGAAGATCGACGGCGTGCTTCACGAGTTCTCGACGATTCACGGAATGGTCGAAGACACGATCGCCCTGATGCTCAACCTCAAAGGCCTGCCGGTCAAGCTGAACAGCGACGAGCCGCGCGTGCTCAACCTTTCGGTCTCTGGGCCGAAGGATGTCACCGCGGCGGATATCGCGCCCGATGCCGATGTCGAGATTCTCGACCCGAGCTACCACATCGCGACGCTCACCTCGAAAGAGGGCAAGCTCTCGATGGAGATCGGGGTGGAGAAGGGCCGCGGCTACGTGATGGCCGACAAGCAGCGCAACATCGAGCACATGATCGGTCTCATCCCGCTCGACTCGATCTTCTCACCGATTCGCAAAGTCAACTTCTCGGTCGACGACACGCGCGTCGGTCAGAGCGTCGACTTCGATCGCCTGACGCTCGAAATCGAGACCAACGGTTCGATCACGCCCGACGACGCGCTCGCGACGTCGGCGGCGATCATGCAGGAGCAGCTCGATCTCTTCGTCGGCTTTACCAGCCGCGAGGAACCGCTGCCCGAAGCGCCGCCCAACGAATGGGACATCCCGGTCGAAACGCTCAACCTCTCGGTTCGCTCGTTCAACTGTCTCAAGCGCGCGGGCATCTCGAAAGTTTCCGAGTTGCTCGATCTCACCGAAGACGAGATCATGAAGATGCGTAACTTCGGTAAGAAGTCGCTCGACGAAATCAAGCAAGTTCTCGCAGAGAGGGGGCTCTCGCTGCGCCTTTCATAGTGGCGCAACGAGATGTAACGAATGCCGCATCAAATCGCATACAAACGGCTCTCCCGCACGGACGGGCACCGCAAGGCGCTCCTTCGCAACATGGCGACCTCGTTCTTCAAACACGAGAAGATCGAGACGACCTCGACCAAAGCCAAAGAGGTCAGCAAGGTCGTGGAGTCGCTGATCACCACGGCGATGGCCGGCGATCTTGCCGCTCGTCGCAAGCTTGCCGAGTTTCTCACGGAACCGGCGGTGGTGAAGAAGCTCGTCGAGCAAATCGCGCCTTCGCTAAAGGGACGCTCCGGGGGATACACCCGAATTACGAAGACGCGCGTTCGCTCGGGCGACGCAGCCGAACTTTCACTTCTGGAACTGGTGAAGTAAGTACGGACTATCCAGGACTATTGCGCCGGCTCATAGCCGGCGCTCGTCTTTCTCAAGCCGAAAGCGCGCAGATGATCGGCGCGATCATGGACGGCGAACTCACGCCGGCCCAGAGCGGCGGCTTGCTCGTGGCGCTTGCGAGCCGGGGCGAAGAGGTCGACGAGATCGTCGGAGCGGCGCGCGCGATGCGCGAGCGTAGCCTGCGCGTCGAACATGGGCTGCCCGAAGTCGTCGACGTCGTCGGCACGGGCGGTGACGGCGCCAACACGATCAACATCTCGACGATGGCGGCGCTGGTCGCGGCGGCCGCCGGCGTACCGGTCGCCAAGCATGGCAATCGAGCCGCTTCGAGTGCGTGCGGCAGCGCGGACGTGCTGGAGGCGACGGGTCTGCCGATTGACCTCGGGCCCGAGCGCGCGGCGCAGATGCTCCGCGAGGCGAACTTCACCTTCATGTACGCGCCGCGCTATCATCCGGCGATGAGGAACGTCGGCCCTATTCGCAGCGAACTCGGCGTCAAGACCATCTTCAACGTCCTCGGCCCGCTGACCAACCCCGCGGCCGCCTCGGTGCAAATCGTCGGCGTTTCGCGCACCGAGCTGCTCGAGCCGCTGGCGAAGGTGCTGCAAGATCTGGGCGTTCGCAGGGGTGCGCTCGTCCATGGCGAGAACGGCATCGATGAAGTGGCAGGCGACGTACCCACAACGGTCTACTCTTTCGACCCCGCCGGCGCACGGCGGTGGACGCTCGATCCGGCGGAGTTCGGGATCGCGACCCCGCTTGCGGCGATCGTGGTCCGCTCGGTCGAGGCTGCGCGAGATGCCTTCCTTTCAATCCTCGGTGGCGAGGTCTCGCCTCGTGCGGATGTCGTGGCGCTCAATGCAGCGCTGGTTCTGCATACCGTCGGCACGCAGCCGGCGATGAAGTCCGCGCTCGAGCAGACGCGCTCGCTCTTGCGTTCCGGCGCAGCACTACGGACCTACGAGCGTGCAAAGGAGTTGGCGGCGCATGGCTGATGATGTCCTGAAAAAAATCTACGCGGCAAAGGCCGAGCTGCTCAAAGCGGAGATGGCGCGCGAGCCCTACGAAGCGATCCGCGAACGAGCGCGCGCGAGCGTCACGTCGCGTCGTCCTTTCCTGCGGTCGCTGCGAGCGCACAGCGGCGACGCAATCGTCGCCGAGATCAAGCGCGCCTCGCCGTCGGCGGGGCTGATCGCGCGGGACTTCGACCCGGTCGCCATCGCGAAGACCTACGAACGCGCCGGCGCCGACGCGATCAGCGTGCTGACGGAAAGCGAGCACTTCCTTGGCGACCTCGCGTTTGTGGGCCAGGTCCGCTCGTCATCGACGCTGCCGCTGCTGCGCAAAGACTTTTTGACGACTCCGTATCAGATCGCCCAATCCGCGGCGTATGGCGCCGACGCGGTGCTGCTGATCGTCGCAGGACTGAGCGACGAGCAGATGCGAGCTGCGCTCGCCGAGGCGCGGGCCTACCAGCTCGACGCGCTGGTCGAAGTGCACGACGTTCGAGACTTGGAACGCGCGCTCACCTTCGGCGTCGACTTCGTTGGCGTAAACAACCGGAATCTACGCACGATGATCACCGACCTCGCGGTAAGCGAGCACGTCCTGCCTCGCGTGCCGGCGGAGGTCTTTGCGATCAGCGAGAGCGGGATGCGCGATCTCGCCGACGTCGAGCGCTTGCGTCGCGCGGGCGCGCGCGGCGTTTTGATCGGCGAGGCGCTCATGCGCGCCGAGGATCCGGCGGCGCTCATCGCGTCGCTCAAGCATGTCCACGCGCATTAAATTCTGCGGGTGTAACAGCTGGGCCGACGTGTCACTCGCCATTGACGCGGGTGCGGATGCTGCCGGCATGATCTTTGCGTCGTCGACGCGCCGCATCGACTGGACTGCTGCGGCGGAGATCGCGCAGCGCATCGGCACGAGCATTTTGCCGGTCGGCGTGTTCGTAAATCCGGACATCGAAGAGGTGGAGCGGGCGCGCTGGTATTTTCCCGAACTCGTCGTGCAGCTTTCCGGGGACGAGACTCCGGAGTTCGTGCGCGCGGTCGGCGGATCGGTCGTGAAGACCTTTCACATCGCTCCGGGCGAGCGCCCCAAAGATTTGGATGCGCGGTGCGATGCGTACTCGGCGCTGCCGCTCTTCGATACGAAGATCGACGGCCAGTGGGGCGGCACCGGTGTGGCCTTCGACTGGTCGGTGCTGTCCAAGCTTTCGCGCCTGCGTCCGATCGCGGTGGCGGGCGGTCTCACGCCCGACAACGTCGGCGCCTGCGTGCGCATGGTTCATCCCGCGTGGGTCGACGTTCGCAGCGGAATCGAAACGTCGGGGCGCAAAGATGCGGACAAGATGGAACGGTTTGTGAGAGCGGTGCGGGAAAGCGATGCAGCCTAGCACGCGCGGATACTTCGGCGAGTTCGGCGGGCGGTTCGTTCCCGAGGTTTTGATCGATGCGCTCGAATCTCTCGAGCGCGAGATGACGGTCGCCTTCGCCGAGCCGCAATTCTGGCATGATTATGAAGCGGTGCTCCGCGATTTCGTCGGCCGTCCCTCGCCGCTGTATCGCGCGCAGCGCTATGTTGCGCCGGGCGGCGTGCCCTTCGCCCTCAAACGCGAAGATCTCAATCACACGGGCGCACACAAGATCAACAACACCGTGGGTCAAGCGTTGCTCGCGCGGCGCATGGGCAAGGCGCGCTTGATCGCGGAGACCGGGGCCGGCCAACACGGCGTTGCAACCGCGACGGTCGGGGCGAAGTTCGGCTTTCCCGTGGACGTCTATATGGGAGCGGTCGACGTGGAGCGTCAGGCGCTCAACGTGTACATCATGAAGCTGCTCGGTGCGACCGTGCATCCGGTCACCGGCGGCACGCAAACTCTCAAGGACGCCACCAACGAAGCCTTTCGCGTCTGG